>NZ_JABWQQ010000006.1:0-256039 GCF_014268555.1 Pseudomonas sp. SWRI111
TCTTTCGTTCATGAAACCTCCAGATTGGCGAAATCATATCGCCCTTAAGAGGTGTCCGGAATTATTAGGCCAGTTCAGGCTCGCTCCCACAGGGTCACGGCGATCAAATGTGGGAGCGAGCCTGCTCGCGAAAGGGCCAGCAGCCTTCACCCAATCAGAGGCTCAACTTTGCGCGTGAGCAGTTCGACAAACGCCTTGGCCATCGGCGATTTCTGATCCTTGCGCTGCACCAGCCATACCGCCGAAATCGCCTCGGGATCGAGCAGCGGGCGATAGACCACGCCGTCGATGCGCATGCGTTGATAAGACGCCGGCAGCACCGACACCCCCAGACCTGCCGCGACCAGACCGATGATGGTCATTGCCTCGCCGGCCTCTTGCGCAAAATGCGGGCTGAAGCCAGCGTCACGGGCCAGGCTCAGCAGTTGCGCGTAAAGACCGCTGCCATAGCTGCGCGGGAAAAACACGAAGGGCTCAAGCGCCAGCGCCGAGAGAAGCAGACCTTCGTCGCTGCCCTGGGCCAACGGATGCTTGGAACTGAGCACCGCCACCAACGGCTCCCGCATCAACTCCACGACGCTTAGCGAATCCGGCAAGCCCAGCGGGCGCATGATGCCGACTTCGATTGACTGATCGACCAAGGCATCGGCAACCATCGTGCTGCTCATCTCGCGCAGGTTCAGATGTACCGCCGGGAAGCGCTGGCGAAAGGAAAAGATCGCCTGAGGAATCGTCGAATTGAACGGCGCCGACGAGGTGAAGCCAATCTTCAACTCCCCCAGTTCGCCCAACTGCGCCCGACGCGCAACATCCGCCGCTTTGTCGACCTGGGCCAGCACTAGCCGCGCCTCTTGCAGAAACAAGCGACCGGCCTCGCTGAGTTCAACCCGACGATTGGTTCTTTCAAACAGACGCGCGCCGACTTCTTGCTCCAGCGCCTGAATCTGCTGGCTCAGCGGTGGCTGGGAAATGCCCAGTACCTGTGCGGCGCGGCCGAAATGCAGTTCTTCGGCCACCGCAATGAAGTAGCGCAAATGACGCAATTCCATGCAAACCTCATTAAGTCGTTAAAGCTATCAAACAGGTCGAACAATATATTGGATAGAAACATTAGCCAGCTATATGATTTTTTCATTGCCTGCCCGGCTGTGCTTTCCGAGGTCTGATGTGAAAACTGCTGTCGCGCCCCTTGCCCACGAAGTCCCACCCGCTGCCGACGACGCAATCGCCGAGCTGCAAGAGATCTACATTGAAAAAGGCACCCCGGCATTTATGCGCACGGTGCTGGCGCTGTTCTGCGGTGGGTTCGCCACCTTCGCGCTGCTCTATTGCGTGCAGCCGATGATGCCGTTGCTGTCCCACGAATACGGGATCAATGCGGCGCAGAGCAGCCTCATTCTGTCAGTGGCAACCGGCATGCTGGCCTTCGGTCTGTTGATCACCGGGCCGATTTCCGATCGCATCGGGCGCAAACCGGTGATGGTGGCGGCACTGTTTGCCGCCGCGCTGTGCACGCTCGCCAGTTCGATGATGCCGAGCTGGCACGGCGTGCTGATCATGCGCGCCCTGATCGGCTTGTCGTTGAGCGGCCTGGCAGCGGTCGCGATGACCTATCTCAGCGAAGAAATTCATCCACAGCACATCGGTCTGGCGATGGGCCTGTACATCGGCGGCAACGCGATTGGCGGGATGAGCGGACGCTTGATCACCGGGGTGCTGATCGATTTCGTCAGCTGGCACACGGCGATGCTGGTGATCGGTGGACTGGCGCTGATCGCTGCGGCGGTGTTCTGGAAGATCCTCCCGGAGTCGCGCAACTTCCGCGCCCGCTCGCTACACCCGCGCAGTCTGCTTGAGGGCTTCACCCTGCACTTTCGCGACGCCGGCCTGCCGTTGCTGTTTCTCGAAGCGTTTGTGTTGATGGGCGCGTTTGTCACGCTGTTCAACTACATCGGCTACCGCTTGCTGACGGCGCCGTACAACCTTGATCAGGTGTATGTCGGCTTGCTCTCGGTGGTGTACCTGTCGGGGATCTACAGCTCGGCGAAAATCGGTTCACTGGCGGATAAACTCGGGCGGCGCAAAGTGCTCTGGGCGACGATTGCGCTGATGTTCGCCGGGCTGGCACTGACGATGTTCACCTCGTTGTTGCTGGTGATCGTCGGCATGCTGGTGTTCACCTTCGGCTTCTTTGCCGCGCACTCGGTGGCGAGCAGCTGGATCGGTCGGCGCGCGCTAACTGCCAAGGGCCAGGCGTCGTCGTTGTACCTGTTCAGTTATTACGCCGGGTCGAGCATTGCCGGGACAGCGGGTGGGGTGTTCTGGCATCTAGGCGGGTGGAACGGGATCGGGCTGTTTATCGGCGCGTTGTTGCTGGTTGCGCTGCTGGTGGCGTTGAGGCTGGCGAAGTTGCCGCCTCTCGGCGGAGTCAAAGCCTGACACGAAACCTTGTGGGAGGGGGCTTGCTCCCGAATGCGATAGGTCAGTCGAGGAAGATGTTGCTGAACCACCGCTTTCGGGAGCAAGCCCCCTCCCACAGGTGATCTATATCCGACGTTGGATCGTGGAAACAAAAACGCCCGGCATTCAGCCGGGCGTTTTTTTATTGGGCTTCGATCACTCGTGATACTGCGCCGACAGCTCATGCACCGCGCGAAGGAATGCGCCGGCGTGTTCCGGATCAACTTCGGGCGTGATGCCATGGCCGAGGTTGAACACATGCCCGCTGCCCTTGCCGTAGCTGGCCAGGATGCGCCCGACTTCGGTGCGGATCGCTTCCGGTTTGGCGTAGAGCACGGTCGGGTCCATGTTGCCTTGCAGCGCGACCTTGTCGCCGACACGGGCGCGGGCGTTGCCGATGTCGCAGGTCCAGTCCAGGCCCAGAGCATCGGCGCCGGCCTCGGCGATGCTTTCCAGCCACAGGCCGCCATTCTTGGTGAAGAGGATCACCGGCACCTTGCGGCCATCGTTCTCGCGGATCAGGCCGCTGACGATTTTCTTCATGTAGGCCAGCGAGAATTCCTGATACGCCGCGGCTGACAGGTTGCCGCCCCAAGTATCGAAAATCTGCACCGCTTGCGCACCGGCCATGATCTGGCCGTTGAGGTACGAGGTCACCGACTGCGCCAGTTTATCCAGCAGCAAATGCATGGCTTGCGGATTGTCGTAGAGCATCGCTTTGGTCTTGCGGAAGTCTTTCGACGAACCGCCTTCGACCATGTACGTAGCCAGAGTCCATGGGCTGCCGGAGAAACCAATCAGCGGCACACGACCGTTGAGTTCGCGACGGATAGTGCTGACTGCGTCCATGACGTAGCCGAGATCCTTGTGCGGATCAGGGATCGGCAGGGCTTCGATGTCGGCCAGGGTGCTGACGACCTTTTTGAAACGCGGACCTTCACCTGTCTCAAAGTACAGACCTTGGCCCATGGCATCGGGAATGGTGAGGATGTCGGAAAACAGGATCGCCGCGTCCAGTTGCGGATAGCGGTCGAGGGGTTGCAGGGTGACTTCGCAGGCGAATTCCGGATTCATGCACAGGCTCATGAAGTCGCCGGCGTGGGCGCGGCTGGCGCGGTATTCCGGCAAGTAGCGACCGGCCTGGCGCATCATCCACACTGGGGTGACGTCAACGGGTTGCTTGAGCAGGGCGCGGAGGAAGCGGTCGTTCTTCAGGGCAGTCATGTCGGCATCCGGAAAAAAAGTGCGGGCATTTTCTCAGAGCGCGAGGCAAAAGGCACGGATGTGGGTCAGCCTTTTGTCTATCGGGTCAATTTGTCGCGCTGTAACACGATTTTCCGCAACGCCCTAAAACAACTGTGGGAGCGAGCCTGCTCGCGAAGAGGTCGGCACACCCAACATCAAAGTTGGCTGACAGACCGCTTTCGCGAGCAGGCTCGCTCCCACAGGGTTATTGCGTTTGCCTCAGGAGCCGGGTTCAGACGCCGAGGTAATCGAGGATCCCTTCAGCCGCATTACGCCCTTCGAAGATCGCCGTCACCACCAGGTCGGAACCGCGCACCATGTCGCCACCGGCGAAGATTTTCGGGTTGCTGGTCTGGTGCTTGTACTGACCTTGCTCAGGCGCAACAACGCGGCCCTGGCTGTCGGTCTGGATCTCGAACTGCTCGAACCACGGCGCCGGGCTCGGGCGGAAACCGAACGCGATGACCACGGCGTCGGCCGGGATGATTTCTTCGGAACCGGGGATCGGCTCGGGGCTGCGACGGCCACGGGCGTCCGGTTCGCCGAGACGGGTCTCGACGACTTTCACGCCTTCGACCTTGTCTTCACCGACGATGGCGATCGGCTGACGGTTGTAGAGGAATTTCACGCCTTCTTCCTTGGCGTTCTTCACCTCTTTGCGCGAACCAGGCATGTTCGCTTCGTCACGACGGTAAGCACAGGTCACCGACTTGGCGCCCTGGCGAATCGAGGTGCGGTTGCAGTCCATCGCCGTGTCGCCGCCACCCAGCACTACAACCTTCTTGCCTTTCATGTCGACGAAATCTTCCGGCGACTTTTCAAAGCCCAGGTTGCGATTGACGTTGGCGATCAGGAAGTCCAGCGCGTCGTAAACGCCCGGCAGATCCTCACCGGCAAAGCCGCCCTTCATGTAGGTGTAAGTCCCCATGCCCATGAACACCGCATCGTACTCGGCGAGCAGTTGTTCCATGGTCACGTCTTTGCCGACTTCGGTGTTGAGACGGAACTCGATGCCCATGCCGGTGAAGACTTCGCGACGATTGCTCAGCACGGTCTTTTCCAGCTTGAACTCGGGGATGCCAAAGGTCAGCAAGCCGCCGATTTCCGGGTTCTTGTCGAACACCACCGGGGTCACGCCGCCGCGCACCAGCACGTCGGCACAACCCAGACCCGCCGGGCCGGCGCCAATGATCGCGACACGCTTGCCGGTCGGTTTGACCTTGGACATGTCCGGACGCCAGCCCATGGCGAACGCGGTGTCGGTGATGTACTTCTCGACCGAACCGATGGTCACCGCGCCGAAGCCGTCGTTGAGGGTGCAGGCACCTTCGCACAGACGATCCTGGGGGCAAACCCTGCCGCAGACTTCCGGCAAGGTGTTGGTCTGGTGCGACAGCTCGGCGGCCTGGAGGATGTTGCCCTCGGCGACCAGTTTCAACCAGTTGGGAATGAAGTTGTGCACCGGGCACTTCCATTCGCAATACGGGTTGCCGCAGCCCAGGCAGCGGTGAGCCTGATCGGCCGACTGCTGGGGTTTGAACGGTTCGTAGATCTCGACGAACTCTTTCTTGCGTTGACGCAACAGTTTCTTCTTCGGATCCTTGCGCCCGACATCGATGAACTGGAAGTCGTTATTCAGACGTTCAGCCATTGTTAAAACCTCATCAAACTCTTCAGGCGCATATCACTGCGGGTTGGCACGAGTGCTGGAAAGCAACGATTTCAAGTTGGCAGCCTTAGGCTTGACCAACCAGAAACGACGCAAGTAATCATCGAGGTTCTCGGCGAGTTCACGACCCCACTCGCTGTCGGTTTCCGCGACGTACTCGTTCAGCACGTTCTGCAGGTGGCTGCGATAGGCTTCCATCGCCTCGCCGCTGATCCGCTGGATTTCCACCAGTTCGTGGTTGACCCGGTCAACGAAGGTGTTGTCCTGATCGAGCACGTAGGCGAAACCACCGGTCATGCCTGAGCCGAAGTTGTAACCGGTCTTGCCCAGCACGCAGACAAAACCACCGGTCATGTATTCGCAGCAGTGATCGCCAGTACCTTCCACGACGGTATGGGCACCGGAGTTACGCACAGCGAAACGCTCGCCAGCGGTGCCAGCGGCGAACAGCTTGCCGCCAGTGGCGCCGTACAGGCAGGTGTTGCCGATGATGGCGCTTTCCTGAGTCTTGTAGACGCTGCCCTTCGGCGGAACGATCACCAGCTTGCCGCCGGTCATGCCCTTGCCGACGTAGTCGTTGGCGTCGCCTTCCAGGTACATGTTCAGACCGCCGGCGTTCCACACGCCGAAGCTCTGCCCGGCGGTGCCTTTGAAGCGGAAAGTGATCGGCGCTTTCGCCATGCCCTGGTTGCCGTGCTTGCGCGCGATTTCGCCGGAGATCCGTGCGCCGACCGAACGGTCGCAGTTGCAGATGTCCAGGTCGAACTCGGCGCCACTCATGTCGTTGATCGCCGACGACGCCATCTCGACCATTTTCTCGGCCAGCAGGCCCTGGTCGAACGGCGGGTTGCGCTCAACACCGCAGAACTGTGGCTTGTCCGCCGGGATGTGATCGCTGCCCAACAGCGGCGTCAGGTCCAGATGGTTTTGCTTGGCGGTCTGGCCCTCGAGGATTTCCAGCAGATCGGTACGACCGATCAGCTCTTCGAGGGAACGCACGCCGAGCTTGGCCAGCCACTCACGGGTTTCTTCGGCGACGTAGGTGAAGAAATTCACCACCATGTCGACGGTGCCGATGTAGTGATCCTTGCGCAGCTTCTCGTTCTGAGTCGCGACGCCGGTGGCGCAGTTGTTCAGGTGGCAGATGCGCAGGTATTTGCAGCCCAGCGCGATCATTGGCGCGGTGCCGAAGCCGAAGCTTTCCGCGCCGAGGATCGCCGCTTTGATCACGTCGAGGCCGGTTTTCAGGCCGCCATCGGTCTGCACCCGGACTTTGCCGCGCAGGTCGTTGCCGCGCAGGGTCTGGTGGGTTTCAGCCAGGCCCAGTTCCCACGGCGCACCGGCGTATTTGATCGAGGTCAGCGGCGACGCACCGGTACCACCGTCATAACCGGAGATGGTGATCAAGTCCGCATAGGCCTTGGCCACACCGGCGGCGATGGTGCCGACGCCCGCCTCCGCAACCAGTTTCACCGAAACCAGTGCCTGCGGGTTGACCTGCTTCAGGTCAAAGATCAGCTGCGACAAGTCTTCGATCGAATAGATGTCGTGGTGCGGTGGTGGCGAAATCAGGGTCACGCCCGGCACTGCATAACGCAGCTTGGCGATCAGACCGTTGACCTTGCCGCCCGGCAGTTGCCCGCCCTCGCCCGGCTTGGCGCCTTGCGCGACCTTGATCTGCAGCACTTCAGCGTTGACCAGGTATTCCGGGGTCACACCAAAACGGCCAGTGGCGACTTGCTTGATTTTCGAGCTCTTGATGGTGCCGTAGCGTGCCGGATCCTCACCACCTTCACCGGAGTTGGAACGCGCACCGAGGCGGTTCATGGCTTCGGCCAGGGCTTCGTGAGCTTCCGGCGACAATGCGCCCAGCGAGATACCGGCGGAGTCAAAGCGCTTGAGCACCGACTCCAGCGGCTCGATCTCGCTCATGTCCAGCGGCGTGTCGAGGGTCTTGACCTTGAACAGGTCGCGAATCATCGACACCGGACGGTTGTCCACCAGCGAGGTGTATTCCTTGAACTTGGCGTAATCGCCCTGCTGCACAGCGGCCTGCAGGGTGTTGACCACGTCCGGGTTGTAGGCGTGATATTCGCCACCGTGGACGAACTTCAGCAGACCGCCCTGCTGGATCGGCTTGCGCGGACTCCAGGCTTCGACGGCCAAGGCTTTCTGCTCGGCTTCGATGTCGACGAAACGTGCGCCCTTGATGCGGCTTGGCACGCCACGGAAGCTCAGGTCGCAGACTTCCTCGGACAGACCAATGGCTTCGAACAACTGCGCACCACGGTACGAGGCGATGGTCGAGATACCCATCTTCGACAGGATCTTGAGCAGGCCTTTGGTGATGCCCTTGCGGTAGTTCTTGAACACCTCATAGAGGTCGCCCAGCACTTCACCGGTACGGATCAGGTCGCCCAGCACTTCGTAGGCCAGGAACGGATAGACCGCCGAGGCGCCGAAACCGATCAATACCGCAAAGTGGTGCGGATCGCGTGCCGTTGCGGTTTCAACGAGGATGTTGGAATCGCAACGCAGGCCTTTTTCGGTCAGGCGGTGGTGCACTGCACCGGTCGCCAGCGAGGCGTGGATCGGCAGCTTGCCCGGGGCGATATGGCGGTCGCTCAGGACGATCTGGGTCCGCCCGGCGCGCACGGCTTCTTCCGCCTGATCGGCGACGTTGCGGATCGCCGCTTCGAGGCCGAGGCTTTCGTCGTAGTTGAGGTCGATGATCGCCCGTTCGAAGCCCGGACGGTCGAGGTTCATCAGCGAGCGCCACTTGGCCGGCGAGATCACTGGCGAGCTGAGAATCACCCGCGAGGCGTGTTCCGGCGACTCCTGGAAAATGTTGCGCTCGGCCCCCAGGCAGATTTCCAGCGACATCACGATCGCTTCACGCAGCGGGTCGATCGGTGGGTTGGTCACCTGCGCGAATTGCTGGCGGAAATAGTCGTACGGTGTGCGCACACGCTGGGACAGCACAGCCATCGGCGTGTCGTCACCCATCGAGCCAACGGCTTCGTAACCTTGCTCGCCGAGCGGACGCAGCACCTGATCGCGTTCCTCGAACGTGACCTGATACATCTTCATGTATTGCTTGAGCTGATCGACGTCGTAGAAAGCCGAACCGTGGTCGTTGTCTTCCATGGTCGCCTGAATGCGCAGGGCATTCTTGCGCAGCCATTGCTTGTACGGATGACGGGACTTCAGACGGTTGTCGATCGCATCGGTGTCGAGGATCTGCCCGGTTTCGGTGTCCACGGCGAAGATCTGGCCAGGGCCGACACGGCCCTTGGCGAGCACGTCTTCCGGCTGGTAGTTCCACACGCCGATTTCCGAGGCCAAGGTGATGAAACCGTTTTTGGTGGTAACCCAGCGCGCCGGGCGCAGACCGTTACGGTCGAGCAGACACACCGCGTAACGACCATCGGTCATCACCACGCCGGCCGGGCCGTCCCACGGCTCCATGTGCATCGAGTTGTACTCGTAGAACGCACGCAGGTCCGGGTCCATGGTTTCGACGTTCTGCCACGCAGGCGGAATGATCATCCGCACACCACGGAACAGGTCGATGCCACCGGTGACCATCAGTTCAAGCATGTTGTCCATGCTGGATGAGTCGGAACCGACACGGTTGACCAGCGGGCCGAGTTCTTCCAGATCCATCAGATCGTTGGTGAACTTGGTCCGACGGGCCTGCGCCCAGTTGCGGTTACCGGTAATGGTGTTGATCTCGCCGTTGTGGGCGAGGAAGCGGAACGGCTGCGCCAGCGGCCATTTCGGCAGGGTGTTGGTGGAGAAGCGCTGGTGGAACACGCAAATTGCGGTTTGCAGGCGCTCATCGCTCAGGTCCGGATAAAACGCGGCCAGGTCGGCCGGCATCATCAGGCCTTTATAAATGATGGTCTTGTGCGAAAAGCTGCAGATGTAGTGGTCGGTGTCAGCGGCATTGGCCACCGACGAACGGCGACGCGCGCTGAACAGCTTGACGGCCATGTCCTGATCGCTCAGGCCTTCACCGCCGATGTAGACCTGCTCGATCTGCGGCAGACGCTCAAGGGCCAGGCGGCCGAGGACGCTGGTGTCGATCGGCACTTTGCGCCAGCCGATCAGTTGCAGGCCTTCGGCGAGGATTTCGCGGTTCATGTTCTCGCGAGCGGCTTCGGCCTTGACCGGATCCTGGTTGAAAAAGACCATGCCCACGGCATATTGCCGGGGCAGCTCGACACTGAAGGTTTCCTGGGCAATGGCTCGCAGGAACGCGTCAGGCTTTTGAATCAGCAGACCGCAACCGTCACCGGTCTTGCCGTCGGCATTAATCCCACCGCGGTGGGTCATGCAGGTCAGGGCCTCAATGGCCGTCGTCAAAAGGGTATGACTGGGTTCGCCCTGCATATGCGCTATCAGGCCGAAACCGCAGTTATCCTTGAATTCATCTGGTTGGTACAGACCTGCTTTCATAGACACTTTCTCACCAGGCTGCCTCTATTCGAGGCAAATTTCTTTTCAATTCAACCACTTGCGATCCGCGCCGAACGTACGCCGGCTTAGCGGGGGCAAAAGGGTGGTCATTGTACACAGCGACACAGAGGCTCACAAATTTGACGACGAACTGTCGCAAATTCATGTCGCATTTGTGAAAGGTTTAAAGCGATATGCTGTGCTAGTCAAAACTTTTTTAAATTCTGACCGCAACGACTCAAAAACTACTGTGACGCAGACACCACAAGGCACGCGGCCTTTTCAGGCGGCGCGCACTCGTGGAGATTTTGAGGTGCCGGGAGAGGCGGCCTGGGTAAGGCCGCCGAATCTTCAGCGAGTTGTTGCCAGTTCCTGTTGGACGCTGGCGACAGTGCGAGGCCAAGGTTTACCAGCCTGAACCTTCGCTGGCAAGGCCTTGATGGCAGAAACGGCCGCATCACGATTGGCAAAGTTGCCGTAGGTGATCACGTAGAGCGGCTTGCCGTTGAGGACTTTCTTGAAATAACGGTATTCGCCGCCCTGCTCTTTGACGAAGTTCTGCGCGGCGGTTTCCGAGCTGGTGCCGAGGATCTGCACCACGTAGTTGCTGGTCGGCTGACCGGCGTACCAGCTGCCACCGGCCGCTTTGGCGACGGTGACCGGTTTCTCGGCAGGCTTGGCAGCGGCAACCGGTTTGGCCGGCGCTGGCGCTGGTTTGGCGGCAGGTGCTGGCGCTACTGGAGCTGGCTTGGCCGTGGCGACTTGCGTCGGAGCCGGCGTCGGGGCCGGTTTTGCCGCAGGTACCGGAACCGGGGTCGGCGCAGGACCGGCCGGAACACCGGCAGGCGGTGCGGAAGTGGTCACGGTCGGCGGCGTATCACTGGAGCCTTCCAGCGGAACACCGTCATCGCCTTCGGTGATGCCACCGGCCTCTTCGGCCAGCGGACCGCGCATGACCGGTTGCGAGTTACCGACCAATGGCAACGGCATTGGCTGGGTATTGCCGGCAAATTCGACGGCTGGCGCGCCACCGATGGCGGCGCCCTGGCCCAGCGGCAGTTGTGCCTGTTCATTGGCCGGAGCACCGGTGGTCGGTGCCTTGCTGCGACCCGGCATCAGCCAGGCGGCGGCGACCGCGACCACAACGACGGCGGAAATCGCCAATACGTGTTTCTTCGGCATGTTGAACCCCATACTTGGACGCTTCACCGCGGAGCGGCTGGCAATCATGACTTCGATCAGAGCATCGCGAGCGACCTGGTTGATATTGCCCGGCCAGCCCTCGGAGCTTTCGTGAATATCAGAGATCTGATCGGCGGTGAAAAGTTCGACACCCCGGCCCGCGCCTTCCAGCCGCTGGTCGAGATATTCGCGGGTCTCTTCTTCGGTGTACGGCTGCAATTCGATGACGTGAAAACGCTCTTCTTCGAGCTGCAAAGCCTCGAGCTGAGCGATCAGCGACGACTCACCGAACAGGAATACATGCGGACGACCTTCCGGCGTGCCCGCGCCCAGCGCCATCAGCGCTTCAAGCGCGGACTCGTCGAGCTGCTCGGCATCATCCACCAGCAGATAGACTTCCTGCCCGGTGAGGGCCAGTTGCACCACCTGCTCCAGAATCGCGCCGACTTCGGCCTGGGCGACATCCAGCGCCTGCGCCACCTGGCGCAGCACGCCCGCCGCATCACCGGCACCACGGGCGGACACCACCACGCTCTGCACTGACTGTTTATTGGTGCTGGCAACCAGCGCCTGACGCAACAGCGTCTTGCCGCTGCCCTGCGGGCCGGTAACCACCAGCAGCAACTGGCTGTAACGCGCCAGATGATGCAGTTGCCCCAGCACCGGTTTGCGCTGGGCCGGGAAAAACTTGAAGCCCGGCACCCGTGGCGCGAAAGGGTCGTGGCTTAACTGGAAATGGCCGAGAAACGCCTCGTCGGCATGCAAACTAGTCATCGGAATCTTATTAACCTTTAAGCTGAGCCAGGGCGCGGTAATCCGCTCCCAGCGTGGCCTGTAGAACCTCTTTCGGATAATCGTCGGTCACTACCGCTTCGCCCATCCGGCGCAGCAGCACCAGCCGCAGACGACCGTCGATCACTTTTTTGTCGATTGCCATGTGTTGCAGAAAATCGGCTTCGCTCATTTCAGTCGGCGGAACCACCGGCAGACCGGCACGCTGGAACAGACGAATGCCGCGGTCGCGCTCTGCATCGCTGATCCAGCCCAGCCGCGCGGACATTTCCAGCGCCATCACGGTACCCGCCGCGACCGCCTCGCCATGCAGCCAGACACCATAGCCCATGTGGGTTTCGATGGCGTGGCCGAAGGTATGGCCAAGGTTGAGCGTGGCGCGCACGCCGGTTTCCTTTTCATCGGCACCGACCACGGCAGCCTTGGCGGCGCAGGAACGCTCGATCGCATAGGTCAGCGCGGTTTGGTCCAGCGCACGCAGGGCGTCGACGTTTTCTTCCAGCCAGGTCAGGAACGGCTCGTCGCAGATCAGGCCGTACTTGATGACTTCTGCCAGCCCCGCCGACAGCTCGCGTTCCGGCAGGGTTTTCAGCGACGCGGTATCGATCAGCACCACGTTCGGCTGATAGAAGGCGCCGACCATGTTCTTGCCCAGCGGATGGTTGATGCCGGTCTTGCCGCCGACCGACGAATCGACCTGGGACAACAAGGTGGTGGGAATCTGGATGAAGTCGACGCCGCGCTGGTAGCAGGCAGCGGCAAAGCCGGCCATGTCGCCAATCACCCCGCCGCCGAGGGCGATCACCGTGGTGCGGCGATCATGCCGGGCGGTCAGCAGACCGTCGAAGATCAATTGCAGGGTTTCCCAGTTCTTGTAGGCCTCGCCGTCCGGCAACACCACCGAGATCACCGAGAACTGCGCCAGGCTGCGGGTCAGACGTTCAAGGTAGAGCGGCGCCACGGTCTCGTTGGAGATGATTGCCACCTGACGCCCGTGGATGTGCGGCGCCAGCAACTCGGGCTGATCCAACAAACCTTCGCCAATATGAATCGGGTAGCTGCGCTCGCCCAGGTCGACCTTGAGTGTCTGCATGTGTCCCCACAGTGAAGATGAAAGCAGGCGTCCTGCCCTGAATTATTGGTGTCCTGCGGCCTGTAGCGGGTATGACGCCGCTCGCCCGCCATCCGCCACACCCTTGGCGGGCTGTGGCAGGACGCCGAGGATAGCGCATTTCGAGCGCTGCTTTAACGGGGAGGAAGCTGCGCCAGACGATCGAGAATGTCCAGCACCACCATGCGCGGCGGCCGTTCGTCGGTTTCCACCACCAGATCGGCAATTTCCCGGTACAGCGGGTCGCGGATGGCGAGCAGATCACGCAGGGTTTTCGCCGGATCGGCGGTGCGCAGCAACGGCCGATTGCGGTCGCGGGCTGTGCGGCCGACCTGCTGTTCGACGGACGCGTGCAGATACACCACGCGCCCGCCCTCATGCAGGGCCTTGCGATTGGCGTCACGCATTACCGCGCCACCGCCGGTCGCCAGCACCACGCCATCGAACGCGCACAGCTCGGCGATCATCGCCTGCTCGCGATCACGAAAGCCGGGCTCGCCTTCCTTGTCGAAGATCCATGGGATATTGGCACCCGTGCGCAGCTCAATTTCCTTGTCGGAATCTTTGAACGGCAGGCGCAGCTCTTTGGCCAGCAATCGGCCGATGGTGCTTTTGCCAGCACCCATCGGTCCTACAAGTATCAAATTTCGCACAGAATCAACGACTCACAGCAATCGCCTGGTTATTCATGATACGCGGAGTGAGAAATACCAGCAGCTCGGATTTTTTCTCCGAAACCACATCACGCCGGAAAAGGCGGCCAAGATACGGCACATCGCCAAGAAATGGCACCTTATCTACAACCTTGCTCTGAGTATTTGAAAAAACACCGCCGATTACGATGGTTTCACCGTCATTGACCAGCACCTTGGCGTTGACCTCGTTTTTCTTGATCGGCGGCACATCCTGCACTTTGTTCAGGTAGTCCGGTTCGTCCTTGGTGACCTTGACCTCCATGATGATGCGGTTATCCGGAGTGATCTGCGGGGTCACTTCCAGCGACAGCGAAGCCTCCTTGAACGATACCGAGGTCGCGCCACTGGAACTGGCTTCCTGATAGGGAATTTCAGTGCCCTTGAGGATTTTTGCGGTCTCCTTGTCGGAAGTCACCACTTTGGGCTGTGACACGATCTCACCGTTGCCGGTCTTCTCCATGGCCGTCAACTCGAGGTCGAGCAGAACGTTGTCGGTAATGAAGGCGATGCCGATACCGGAGGTGTTGTTGACGGTGCCCATGTCGACGAACGGCGAGTTGGTGCTGGTGCTCCCCGGCGTACCGATGGTGGTCGACGAACCGTTGACCCCTGAGGCGTTCCAGTTGCCCTTGTTTTGAATCGAGCCGCCCCAGCGCACGCCGAGGCTTTTGTCGTAATCGACGTTGGCTTCGACGATCCGCGCCTCGATCATCACCTGACGCACCGGAATATCCAGTTGCGCCACGATCCGCCGCAGTTCGTCGAGGCGATCCTGAGTCTGGTAGGCGATGATGTTGTTGGTTCGCTCATCGACGGTGATGGAACCGCGCTCATCGATTTTCGCCTCGGCACTGGTCACAGACTGGAACAGCTTGGCGATGTCCGCCGCCTTGGCGTAGTTCACCTGCAGCAATTCGCGGCGCAGCGGTGCCAGCTCGGCGATCTGCTTCTGCGATTCCAGCTCCTGACGCTCGCGAGCCGCGATTTCATCGGCCGGCGCCACCAGCAACACGTTGCCGATCTTGCGTTTATCCAGGCCTTTGGTTTTCAGCACCAGATCCAGCGCCTGATCCCACGGTACGTTCTGCAGACGCAAGGTGATGCCGCCCTGCACCGTGTCGCTGGCGACCAGATTGAGGTTGGTGAAATCGGCGATCAGTTGCAGCACCGAACGCACGTCGATGTCCTGGAAGTTCAGCGACAGCTTTTCGCCCACATAGCTGTTGCGGTCAGCGTTGCGTTTTTGCAGGTCGTCCACCGTCATCGGACGAATGCTGACCGTGAGTTTGTTGTCGGTCTGGAAAGTGGAATAGTCGAACGTGCCGCTGGGCTCGACGCTGATCACCGTGCGGTCCCCGGTCACCGCGGCGTTGACGAACTGCACGGGGGTGGCGAAGTCCTTGACGTCGAGGCGCACGCGCAGTTTTTCCGGCAATTGCGTGCGGGCGAAGCTGAGAGTGATCTTGCCGTCATGCTCCTGGATGTCCGGGGCGATGGTCGGGTCGGACAGGTCGATCACCACATTGCCCTCGCCCTCCGTCCCCCGCTGGAAGTCGACGCCCCGTATGGCGCGATTACGCGGCACCGACGGTTTGGCAGGCGCTGTCGCCGCCGGGGTGGCACGGGGCGCAACCGCCGCAGTGCGCGGGGCAGCAGCAGGCGCGCCCTGCCCGACCACCACGAACAGATTATTTCCCTCGACTCGAGTACTGTAAGGCGCCAGTTGGGTCAGGCTGACAATCAGGCGCGTGCGGTCTTTGGCTTCCGCCACCGTAGCGGTGCGCGCATTGCCGCTGCCCAGATCAAGCGTCTTGTTCGCCAGCCGACTGGTGACGCCGGGCAGATCAAGGGCGATCCGCGCTGGCGATTCAGTGGTGTAACCCTTGGGCTGCGGTGGCGGGCCGTCGAACGCCAGCTTCAGTTCGACACGGTCCCCTGGCAACGCCGCTACGTCCAGCGTCTTCAGGTTGGCCGCGAGTACCATCGGTGACATCAGCGCTATCCATAGCGAAAAACCGAGGGTGGAGAAAATCCTGTTCATTATTCGACTTCCACTATGAGTGCTCTTTCAAAGGAATGGTGCGCGGGCGCTCCAGCCAGGCGCCCTGGCCGTCGGGGACAATTTCGATGACATCGACCTGGGTGGCACTGATGGCGACGATGCGGCCATCGTTGCGCCCCAGGTAATCGCCGACTTTCAATCGATGCACCCCGCCCGCTCCGCGCAACAGCGCAAAGGAACCGGAGGCATTGGCGATCGTGCCGACCATCTCGAACTGCTCGATATTGAAGCCTTCAAGGTATTGCTTGACCCGGTTGGGGTCGGGTTTGACGTTGCGTGAACCGTGCCGCTGCCCGGCCAGATCGACGCGCACCTGCCGCGAAAACGGGCTGCGCAGATTCGCCGCGCTGTAAGTGAATGTCGGGTAAGACCGGAATGTCGGCGTTGGTTCAATCCGGCCGGCCGGGCGCAGACGCACTTCATTGAGATAAGCATCGAGATCACTGAAGTCATCGCTGCCACCGCAGCCCTGCAAAACCAGCAGAGCCATCGACAAGCCGAAAAAACGCAGCGGGGTCATTTCTGCAGCCCCTTGTCGTTATAACGGTAGGTCTTGGCGAGGATACTCATGCGCAGCTTAGGCCCGCCCTCGGGGTTGGCCGGTGCCAGTTCGAAATCATGCAGGGTGACAATACGCGGCAACCCGGCCACGCCGCTGACGAAGGTCGCGAGATCGTGATAGGCGCCGGTGACGGTGATCCGGATCGGCAGTTCGATGTAGAACGGCTGGGTGACTTCCGGCAGCAGCTTGATCTCCTCGAACTCCAGGCCGCTGCCCAGACCGGTTCGCGTGATGTCTTCCAGCAACCCTGGCACTTCGGTGTCGCTAGGCAATTGCCGCAGTAACACGCCGAAGGTGTTTTCCATCTCCTTCATCTGCTGGGTGTACAGCTCGAGATTGGCCGACAGACGCGCCTTGCTGGCGAACTGCTCCTTGAGGGTGAGCTCTTCTTCACGCTTGAGGTCGAGCTGATTCTCCATGTCGCTGATGAAAAAGTGATAGCCAAGCCCGAGCACCAACACCATCAAAAGCCCTGCGGCAATGACTTTTACCGCGGGCGGCCAGGAGCCGATGTTGCTGGTATCCAGATCGTTGAAGTCGACGCTGCGCAGGCTTTCGAGCCATCCGTTGGGTTTCATCGGTCGTCCTCCCCGGCCTTTGGCTGGGTTTGACGAACGGTCAGCTCGAAGGTGTTGGACTGTTCCAACTGATCGGCCGATGTCGCTTTCACCTCGTTCAGGCTCGGGGCGTCGAACCAGTCGGAGGCGTCGAGGTTGCGCATCAGCTCGGAAACCCGGTTGTTGGATTCCGCCGCGCCACTGATCGACAGGGTCTTGCCGACCATCTTCACGTCGGTGAAGTACACCCCGTCCGGGAGCGTGCGCGCCAATTGATCGAAGATCCGTCCGCTGAGCTGCCGGTTGCCCTGCAAGTCCTGGATGATGCGCATGCGTTCGACCAGTTGCTGGCGGCGCGCCTTGAGTTCGCTGATCTGCTTGATGCGCTCATCGACCTGGGCGATCTGCTTGCCGATGTAGTCGTTGCGCGCCGTTTGCCTTTCAATGGCAGCGCTGATGATCTGATCGGCGATCAGCACCGCGCCGACCGAGCCGACCAGCACGCCGATCAAGGCCAGCAGGAAGCGCTTGCGCCGTTCTTCGCGGCGCTCCTCGCGCCAGGGTAAAAGGTTGATCCGCGCCATCAGTCGAAACTCCTGAGCGCGAGCCCGCAAGCAATCATCAGCGCCGGCGCGTCGCTGGCCAGCGCCCCGGCATTGACCTTACTGCTCAGGGCCATGTCGGCAAACGGATTGGCGACCTGGGTCGGGGTGTTCAGGCGCTGTTCGATCAGGCGATCCAGGCCGGGCACCGAGGCTGTGCCGCCGGCCAGCAGAATATGGTCGACCGCGTTGTACTGGCCGGAAGCGAAGAAGAACTGCAACGAACGAGAGACTTGCTGTACCAGCGCCTCGCGAAACGGTTGCAAGACCTCGCTGATGTAATCGTCGGGCAGCCCGCCCTGCTTTTTCGCCAGCCCCGCCTGCTCGACAGTCAGGCCGTAGCGGCGCTGGATCTCTTCGGTGAGCTGGCGGCCGCCGAACAATTGCTCGCGGGTATAAATGATCTTGCCGTTGTGCAGGACACTGAGCGTGGTCATGGTCGCACCGATGTCCACCACCGCGACCGTGAGGCGTTCCTGGGAGGCGGCCAGTTGGGTCGCCAGCAGGCCGAACGAGCGCTCCAGCGCATAGGCTTCGACGTCCACCACGCGCGCGGTCAGCCCGGCAAGCGCCAGCGCTGCTTCACGCACCTCGACGTTTTCCTTGCGGCAGGCGGCCAACAGCACGCTGACCCGTTCCGGGTTGCGCGGCGACACGCCCTGGACTTCGAAGTCGATCGCGACTTCATCGAGCGGATAGGGAATGTATTGGTCGGCTTCGATCTTCAGCTGGTTTTCCAGCTCGTCGTCGGACAGCCCGGCGTCCATCTCGATGACCTTGGTGATGACCGCCGAACCGGCCACCGCCACCGCCACGCTTTTGAGACCCGTACGCGCCTTGACCAGCACCCGGCTCAGGGCCTGGCCCACGCCCTCGAGTTCGGCGATGTTCTTTTCGACCACGGCGCTGGCCGGCAACGGCTCCACCGCATAGGCCTCGACCCGGTAGCGATTGCCGTGGCGGCTCAGTTCCAGCAGCTTCACCGAGGTGGAACTGATGTCGATGCCCAGTAACGCGTTGGTCTTTTTCTTGAAGAGTCCCAGCACTACCAATTCCCTATGACTTTCCGTGAGTTACGGACTCTGTAATACGCATTGCGTTCCTTCACCCCCGCCTTGACAGAAGCGCCAATGACGCCCCCGGCGGAAAAGTGCTTATAATGCCCAGCGATTTTTTCCGCTTTTTACTGCCAGCGCCGGTCGTTTTGTGTGTAGCGCAACCCCGTCGCCAAATTCATTCTTTGCCCTGGATGTCCAAAAGCCTTGATTCGTCTGCTGAAATTTTTCGGTTGGTCCATCGTCGCCGTTTTCTGCGGACTGCTATTGAGTCTCAGCGGCGCGTTTCTTTACCTTAGTCCGGGTTTGCCGTCTGTGGAGGCGCTGAGAAGCATTCAGTTGCAGATTCCCCTGCGGGTCTACAGCAGCGACGACAAGTTGATCGCAGAGTTTGGCGAAATGCGCCGCACGCCGATCCGTTTCGCCGACATTCCGCCCAATTTCATTAATGCGTTACTAAGTGCTGAAGACGACAATTTCGCCAACCATTACGGCGTCGATCCAAGCAGCCTGATGCGCGCGGCGACCCAGTTGATCAAGAGCGGGCACATTCAGTCCGGCGGCAGCACCATCACCATGCAGGTGGCGAAAAACTTCTTCCTCACCAGCGAGCGCAGCTTCTCGCGCAAAACCACCGAAATTCTTCTGGCCCTGCAGATCGAGCGACAGCTGACCAAGGACGAGATCCTTGAGCTGTACGTCAACAAGATCTATCTGGGCAACCGCGCCTACGGCATCGAAGCGGCGGCGCAGGTGTATTACGGCAAGTCGATCCGTGACGTCAGCCTGGCGCAGATGGCAATGATTGCCGGCCTGCCGAAGGCACCGTCGCGCTTCAACCCCCTGGCCAACCCGGCACGCAGCAAAGAGCGCCGCGACTGGATCCTCGGGCGCATGTACAAACTGGGGAAAATCAGCGAAGCCGACTACACCGCCGCGATCAACGAGCCGCTGAACGCCAGCTACCACGTGCCGACTCCGGAAGTGAACGCGCCGTATATCGCTGAGATGGCCCGCGCCGAAATGGTCGGGCGCTATGGCAGCGACGCTTACACCGAAGGCTTCCGCGTCACCACCACGGTGCCGAGCAACCTGCAGGAAATGGCCAACACCGCGCTGCACGAAGGCTTGATGACTTACGACCAGCGTCACGGCTACCGTGGCCCCGAGTCGCGCCTGCCGGGCAAGACCCGCGAGGCCTGGGCCAGCGAATTGACCAAACAGCGCACCATCAGCAGCCTGGAACCGGCCATTGTCACTCAGGTCGACAAGGCCGGCCTGCAAGTGCTGACGCGTACCGGTGAAGAACACGTGGCTTGGGACACCATGAAATGGGCGCGACCCTTCCTCAACACCAACAGCATGGGTCCCAACCCGCGCCAGCCAGCCGATGTCGCGCAGGTCGGTGACCTGATTCGGGTGCAGCGCCAGAAGGACAACTCGCTCAAATTCAGCCAGATTCCGCAGGCCCAGGGAGCGCTGGTGTCGCTGGATCCGCAGAACGGCGCGATCCGCTCGCTGGTCGGCGGTTTCGCGTTCGAGCAGAGCAACTACAACCGCGCCATGCAGGCCAAGCGTCAGCCGGGCTCGAGCTTCAAGCCGTTCGTCTACAGCGCCGCGCTGGACAACGGCTACACCGCTGCCAGCCTGGTGAACGATGCGCCGATCGTGTTCGTCGACGAGTATCTGGACAAGGTCTGGCGGCCGAAGAACGACACCAACACCTTCCTCGGCCCGATCCGTCTGCGCGAGGCGCTGTACAAGTCGCGCAACCTGGTGTCGATCCGCTTGCTGCAAGCGATGGGCGTGGGCAAGACCATCGACTACATCACCCGCTTCGGCTTCAACAAGCAGGACTTGCCGCCGAACCTGTCGCTGGCACTGGGCACCGCGACGCTGACACCGATGGAAATCGCCACTGGCTGGAGTACGTTTGCCAACGGCGGCTACAAGATCACCCCGTACATCATCGACAAGATCGAAAGCCGCAACGGCGACACGCTGTTTGTCGCCAACCCGCCGACCGTACCGCAGGGCGGCTCGGCGACCGACGGCATCGCCGCACCGAACACCGAATCGTTCACGGTCAACGCCGCTCCGGTTGCGGGTGAAGCCGCGGACAGTCCAGCGGTGCCGCAAGCGCCAGCAGTGGCTGAACGCATCGTCGATGCGCGCACTACCTACATTCTCAACAGCATGTTGCAGGACGTGATCAAGCTCGGCACCGGCCGGCGCGCGCTGGCCATGGGCCGTAGCGATATCGCCGGCAAAACCGGTACGACCAACGAGTCGAAAGACGCCTGGTTCTCCGGTTACAACGCCGATTACGTGACCACGGTCTGGACCGGTTTCGACCAGCCGGAAAGCCTCGGTCGTCGTGAGTTCGGCGGCACCGTGGCGCTGCCGATCTGGATGAATTACATGTCCGCCGCGCTGAAAGACAAGCCGCCGCATGTGCAGCCTGAGCCGGAAGGTTTGCTCAGCCTGCGGGTGGATCCGGTCAGTGGCCGTGCAGCATCGCCGAGCACACCGGGCGCGTACTTCGAGCTGTTCAAGGCTGAAGACACGCCGCCATCGGTGAACGAGCTGGGCAATGGCGTAGTGCCGGGCAGTCCGTTGCCGGCGGATGAACAGGCGCCGATCGATTTGTTCTGATCCTGAACGACTGAAAAGCCCCGCCTTCGTGAGAAGTGCGGGGCTTTTTTATACCTGCCAGTTCATGTGCTGACTGATCTGGCGCCTTCGCGAGCAGGCTCGCTCCCACAGTGGAATGCGTTTCAAGGGGGGAGCGAGCCTGCTCGCGAAGAGGCCCTGAGGAGCACCACAAAACCCTCAGGCATAAAAAAGCCCCGACTCTCACAAGCCGGGGCTTTCGCTTGAAGCGTTACAACGGCTTAGCCGTTGAACACGTCATCCACGCTTTTCAGCGGGTAGTTCTTCGGATACGGCAGAGTAGCCACACCAGTCTCGATCGCGGCTTTGGCCACGGCGTCGGAGATCAGGGTGATCAGGCGCTTGTCCATTGGCTTCGGAATGATGTACTCACGGCCGAATTCCAGCGGTGCACCACCGTAGGCGTCGCACACGTCCTGTGGCACTGGCAGTTTGGCCAGTTCGCGCAGGGCGTTGGCCGCCGCCACTTTCATTTCTTCATTGATGCGCTTGGCGCGAACGTCCAGGGCACCGCGGAAAATGAACGGGAAGCCGAGCACGTTGTTGACCTGGTTCGGGTAGTCCGAACGGCCGGTGGCCATGATCACGTCGCTACGGGTTGCGTGCGCCAGTTCCGGGGAGATTTCAGGATCCGGGTTGGAGCAGGCGAACACGATCGGGTTCGCTGCCATCGACAGCAGGCCTTCGGCGCTCAGCAGGTTAGGGCCGGACAGACCGACGAACACGTCAGCGCCTGCCAGTGCGTCAGCCAGGGTGCGCTTTTCGGTAGCGTGGGCGAACACGGCTTTGTACTGGTTCAGGTCGTCACGGCCGGAGTGGATCACGCCGGTACGGTCAACCATGAAGATGTTTTCGATGCGAGCGCCCATGCTCACCAGCAACTTCATGCAGGAGATGGCGGCAGCACCGGCACCCAGGCAGACGATTTTCGCGTCTTGCAGGGTTTTGCCAGCGATTTCCAGGGCGTTGATCATGCCGGCAGCGGTCACGATCGCGGTGCCGTGCTGGTCGTCGTGGAATACCGGAATGTCGCACTGCTCGATCAGAGCACGTTCGATTTCAAAGCACTCAGGTGCCTTGATGTCTTCCAGGTTGATGCCGCCAAAGGTGATGGAGATGCGCTTGACGGTGTCGATGAAGGCTTGCGGGCTCTCCGAGTCGACTTCGATGTCGAACACGTCGATGCCAGCGAAGCGCTTGAACAGCACGCCTTTACCTTCCATCACAGGCTTGGAGGCCAATGGGCCGAGGTTGCCCAGGCCGAGAATCGCGGTGCCATCGGAAATGACTGCCACCAGGTTGCCCTTGCCGGTGTACTTGTAGGCCAGTTCAGGATCGCGGGCGATCTCACGCACTGGTTCAGCTACGCCGGGGCTGTAGGCCAGCGACAGGTCGCGGGCGGTAGCAGTGGCCTTGGTGAGCTCGACACTCAGCTTCCCCGGACGAGGATGGGCGTGATATTCGAGAGCGGCAGTTTTCAGATCAGACATTTTGGCATTCCGCTTTTTACTGTTGGACAGACTGGTCAGCGAGGATACGCGCCTCGCAAAGTCCCCACAAGACTGAGCGGTCACCCCTGTCAAGCGCCCGGCCCTACGACTTTGGGCCAAGAGCCACGGCGCACAAGGGCTTGACTGTTCACAATCGACTTAAAAAATGTCTACAATTTTTTCGTCAGCGCAAAACCTGCAACATTGCCGGATCGGTCAGCGGAAGCAGCCAGCGCGGCTGTCCCGTTTGTAATCCACCGCGCCGCGAACGATCGACCACCCAGCCGCGCGCCTCGATCTGCTTGCCTTTGAGGGCCTGAAGCCGGGCATTGTTGAATTGTCCGACCAGATTGGGTGCAACGCGCAATACAAGCGCATCGTGCATTTCGATCCAGATTCCGCCGCGATTGCGCTGGACCTTGCTCACACGACCACTGACCACGGCAAAACCCGAGCGCTGAATCTGCTGCGCTTTCAGTACAGGCGACTGGCGCCAGAGACCCAGACCGGCTTGCCGCGCACTGCGCTCAGCGGTCTGCTGGCAGGCAACCAGATCGACATTCGGCGCCACCGCGACCTGAAACCCAAGGCCATCGGCGAGCATTTGCGCCTCGAGGTTGGCGCCTTGCGCACTGTAAACATGCGCCAGGGTACGCCCGTAGTGATCTTTCGCCTGCTTGCCGGGCAGTAAACCGACGCGGCCGCCGCTGTCATCCACCAAGGCTTGCAGACGTTTGCGCGCCGCCATCGCGAATGGCTCGTCACTGCGGCCCTGCTTGCCCAGTTCCGGCGTGTTGAGGCCGATCATCCGCACGCTGCGACCATCGCTCAGGCGCAGCGTGTCGCCATCAACCACGCGCTGCACGCTGACACTGGTCAGCCCTGAGGGCGCTGGACAGAAGGCGTGCGCGCCGGACAGCCAAATCGCAGACACAAAAAAGGCGCCCGCAAGGGACGCCTTTTTCATCAGTCCGGAGAAGTCGAGACGACTTTCCAAAATGATCAGCCTCAGGCTTTTTTGCCGACGCCGAAAGTAGCGAAACGGTCTGCGAACTTCTGCACACGACCGCCGGTGTCCAGAGTCTTCTGCTTACCGGTGTAGAACGGGTGGCATTCGTTGCAAACGTCGATCGACAGGGCTTTGCCGAAGGTCGAACGAGTTTCGAACTTGTTACCGCAGCTGCAGGTAACAGCAATTTCCGGGTAGTTCGGATGGATATCGGCTTTCATGGTGTCTTCCTCAGGCTAGCGTGCCGCCACCCAACACTATTGTTGAATACCGCACGTAATTAGGCCGCGGATTCTACCAGACCTTTTCAATCACGCAAGCTGTCACCGAGACCGACCGTCTGCTAGGCTCCCGGCCTTGAACGTTCCCTTGTGGAAGCGGGCTTGCTCGCGAATGCAGTGTGTCAGACGCTGAAATGCTGACTGATACACCGCATTCGCGAGCAAGCCCGCTCCCACAGGAGATCTGCGCTCAGCCTTCCTTTTTATGTGTGTGAATGAGATCCCCCCGCGTGCCCGACGCCATTTTGCGCCTCGCCCTGCCTTCGCCCCTGCGCCGCCTGTTCGATTACCGGGCGCCGGCCGGCGTGCGGCGCGAGCAATTGCAGCCAGGCATGCGCCTGCGGGTGCCGTTCGGGCGGCGCGAGATGATCGGGATTCTGGTCGAGGTCACCGACACCAGCGAAGTGCCGGTGGAAAAACTCAAGCCGGCCCTGGCCCTGCTCGACGCGACGTCACCGCTGCCGTCGGCGCTGTTCAAGCTGTGCCTGTGGACCTCGCAGTATTACCAGCACAGCCTCGGCGACACCTTGAACTGGGCGCTGCCGGTGCTGCTGCGTCAGGGCGAGCTGGCCGAGGCCCGGCAGGAACGTTTCTGGTCGATTGCCCCCGGCGCCAGCGTCGACGACCCGCGAGTCGCCCGTGCGCCGCGCCAGCGTGAAGCCCTGACCACGCTGGCCCAGCACCCTCACGGTGTGGCTCATCAATTGCTGAGCAAACTGATGTTGAGCAAGGACAGCCTCGATCTGCTGCTGGACAAGGGGCTGGTGCAGGTAGAAATTCGCCGTCACGCCCCCGGCACGCGCCATGAACATTGGCTGGCGCAACCGGAACTGCCGCTCAACAGTGAACAACGTGCGGCGTATGAAGCTATTCGCGCCGGCTTCGACAGCTATCACGCGTTTCTGCTGGCTGGGGTCACCGGCAGCGGCAAGACCGAAGTCTATTTGCAGCTGATCCGCGAAACCCTCGAGGCCGGCAAGCAGGCGCTGGTGCTGATCCCGGAGATCAACCTCGGCCCGCAGACCCTGGCGCGCTTCGAGCAGCGTTTCAATGCGCGCATCGCCCTGCTGCACTCGGCGGTCAATGATCGCGAACGCCTTGAAGCCTGGCTTGCCGCCCGCGATGGCGAGGCCGACATTATTATCGGCACCCGCTCGGCACTGTTCACGCCGATGAAAAATCCCGGGCTGATCATCATCGACGAAGAGCACGATGGCTCCTATAAACAGCAGGAAGGTTTGCGCTACCACGCCCGCGATCTGGCGTTGGTGCGCGCACGCCAGGAAAACATCCCGATCGTGCTCGGTTCGGCGACGCCGTCGCTGGAAAGCCTGCACAACGCCTACACCGGTCGCTACGGCCTGCTGCGCCTGAACGAGCGCGCTGGCGGCGCCAAGCAACCGCGCTTCCTGCGTCTGGATGTGAAAAGCCGGCCGCTGGACAGCGGCATTTCCGGGCCGATGCAGCAAGCCATCGGCCAGACCCTCGCCAATGGCCAGCAAGTGCTGGTGTTTCTCAACCGACGCGGATTTGCCCCGACGTTGCTCTGCCACGATTGCGGCTGGATGTCCGAGTGCTCGCGTTGCGATGCGCGCATGACCGTGCATCAGCGCTACGGCGAACTGCGCTGCCACCACTGCGGCTATGTCGAGCGCACGCCGCGCCAGTGTCCGAAGTGCAACAAGGTCGATCTGCGGCCGGTGGGCGCCGGCACTGAACGCGCCGAGGAACGCCTGGCGATTCTGTTTCCCGATTACCCGGTGCTGCGCGTCGATCGCGACAGCACCTCGCGCAAAGACGCGATGAATCAGCTGTTCGCGACCATCCAGAAAGGCCAGCCATGCATTCTGGTCGGCACGCAGATGCTGGCCAAGGGGCACCACTTTCCACGGGTGACGCTGGTATCGATTCTGGATGCTGACGGCGGCCTGTTTTCCGGCGACTTCCGCGCCAGCGAGCGCATGGCGCAGTTGATCGTGCAGGTCGCCGGGCGCGCCGGACGGGCGGAAGAGCCGGGCAAAGTCATCATCCAGACGCATCTGGCCGATCACCCTTTATTGGTGCAACTGACCGAGCAGGGCTATTTCGCCTTTGCCGAGCAAGCGCTGAGCGAGCGCCGTGCCGCCGGGCTGCCGCCGTTTGCGCATCTGGCGCTGCTGCGCGCCGAAGCACACAAGCCGGGGCAGGCGGAGGGCTTTCTCGATGAAGCGTGCAGCGCGGCCGAGCGTTTGCTGGCCGAGCTGAATCTGAGCGCGATCGAGTTGCTCGGACCGGTGCCGGCGCCGATGGAGCGCCGCGCCGGGCGCTATCGTGCGCAGCTATTGTTGCAGGCGTCGGCGCGAGCACCGCTGCACCGGTTGCTGGCGAGTTGGTTGCTGCTACTCGAACAAATGCCGAGCGGGCGGGCGGTGCGCTGGTCGCTGGATGTCGATCCGGTGGATTTGTATTGAGCTGAAGATCGCCTTCGCGAGCAGGCTCGCTCCCACAATGGATCAACGCTGTACATCAGTTGTGTGTCGGGCACAAAACCCTGTGGGAGCGAGCCTGCTCGCGAAAGCGGACTTTTTGTCACCACATATCCACATCGTGCCTGCTAAGGTTGGCAAGCCCGTCTTCGCAACGGATAATGCCCAGTTTTTCCACCCGCGCACCGATGCGCCCGCCGCGCTTGCGGTCGAAAGAGAAGACCATGAAAGACACCATTCGCCAGCTGATCCAGCAAGCCCTCACCCAACTCGTCAACGAAGGTGTGTTGCCTGAAGGCCTGTCGCCGGCGATTCAGGTGGAGAACGCCCGCGACAAGACCCACGGCGACTTCGCCAGCAACATCGCAATGATGCTGGCCAAACCTGCGGGCATGAAGCCACGTGATCTGGCGGAAAAAATCATCGCCGCGCTGCCGGCTGACGAAAACGTCACCAAGGCCGAGATCGCCGGCCCGGGCTTCATCAACTTCTTCCAGAATACCCAGGCCCTGGCCGCGCGCCTCGACGCCGCCCTCGCCGATGCCCATGTCGGCGTGCGCAAGGCCGGCCCGGCGCAGCGCACCGTGGTCGACCTGTCGGCACCGAACCTGGCGAAAGAGATGCACGTTGGCCACTTGCGCTCGACCATCATCGGCGACGGTGTGGCGCGCGTACTCGAATTTCTCGGCGACGACGTGATCCGCCAGAACCACGTTGGCGACTGGGGCACCCAGTTCGGCATGTTGATGGCGTACCTGCAGGAAAACCCGATCACCAGCGACGAGCTGTCCGATCTGGAAAACTTTTACCGCGCCGCCAAGCAGCGTTTCGACGAGTCCGCAGAATTCGCCGACCGCGCCCGTGGCCTGGTGGTCAAGCTGCAGGCTGGCGATGCCGAATGCCTGGCGCTGTGGACCCGGTTCAAGGACATCTCGCTGTCGCACTGCCAGAAGATCTACGAACTGCTCAACGTCAAACTGACCATGGCCGACGTCATGGGCGAAAGCGCCTACAACGACGACCTGATCAACGTGGTCAACGACCTCAAGGCCGCGGGCATGCTGGTTGAAAGCAACGGTGCCCAGTGCGTGTTCCTCGACGAGTTCAAGAATGCCGATGGCGACCCGCTGCCAGTGATCATCGTCAAGGCCGATGGCGGTTACCTGTACGCCACCACAGACCTCGCGGCGGTGCGCTACCGCAGCGGCAAGCTGAAGGCCGATCGTGCGCTGTATTTCGTCGACCAGCGTCAGGCCCTGCACTTCCAGCAAGTGTTCGCCGTGGCGCGCAAGGCCGGTTTCGTCACCCATCCGATGGAAATGGAACACATGGGTTTCGGCACCATGAACGGCGCCGATGGCCGTCCGTTCAAGACGCGTGACGGCGGCACCGTGAAGCTGATCGACCTGCTGACCGAAGCGCAGGAGCGCGCCTACAGCCTGGTGAAAGAGAAAAACCCGACCCTGGCCGAAGACGAATTGCGCAACATCGCTAAGGTCGTCGGCATCGGCGCGGTGAAATACGCCGACCTGTCCAAGCATCGCACCAGCGACTACAGCTTCAACTTCGACCTGATGCTCAACTTCGAAGGCAACACCGCACCGTATCTGCTCTACGCCTACACCCGGGTGGCCGGCGTGTTCCGCAAACTGGGCAAGGATTTCAGCGAAGTCGAGGGACAGATCGTCCTCGAAGCAGAACACGAACACGAACTGGCGGCGAAACTGGCGCAGTTCGGCGAAGTGCTCAACAGCGTTGCCGAAAAAGGCACGCCGCACATTCTCTGCACCTACCTGTACGACGTTGCCGGCCTGTTCTCCAGCTTCTACGAGAACTGCCCGATCCTCGCCGCCGAGACCCCGGCGCAAATGCAGAGCCGCCTGCGCCTGGCCGCACTGACCGGTCGCACCCTCAAGCAAGGCCTGGAGCTGTTGGGTCTGGAAACTCTGGAGCGTATGTAAGTTGGCCGCCAAGAAAAAACCTGCACCCAAACGCGGCGCCAGCCGCTATCAGGCACCTGCGAAACAACCGATTCCGGGCTGGCTGTGGATGGCCATCGGCCTGACGGTCGGCGCGTTCATCGTGTTTCTGATGAAACTGGAACCGGGCAAGGGCAGCGATACCGTCAAGCGCGAGAAGGTCGAGCAGCAGCAGAAAGCGTCGAAGATCGCCGAGGCCAACAAGACCCCGCCGAGCCCGACGCAACCGGTCAAGCCGAAGTATGACTTCTACACCTTGCTGCCGGAGTCGGAAGTGATCGTGCCGCCGGACGCCGTGCCGGAGAAAACCCTGCCGACGCCTCAAGTGCCGGCGATCCCGACCACGCCAGTGACCCCGGCCGAAGCAGCGAAGATCGATACTGCACGGGCTCAGGCAGCCCTGGCCGGGATTACCCCGCCACCCGCGCCGCCGGTGAGCAAAGCGGCGCCGGTGACCAAGTTCTTCCTTCAGGCCGGTTCGTTCCGCAAGGAGACGGATGCTGACAAGGTCCGTGCGCAGATCATTCTGCTCGGCCAAACGGTGGCGGTAGAGTCCGGCACCGTCAAGGACGAGACCTGGTATCGCGTTCTGGTCGGGCCTTTCAGCAACCGTGAACAACTGACCACGGCGCAGAAACAACTGGCCGGTGCTGGCTTCAGCAACCTGTTGTTACAACAACGCCAGAGCCGCTGACTGTGGCGAGGGAGCTTGCTCCCGCTGGGGTGCGAAGCGCCCCTAAACCCTGTGAATTCGGGCATCAGACAGACCGCATCCGCTGAATTTGCGACTGCTGCGCAGCCGAGCGGGAGCAAGCTCCCTCGCCACAGGGACTTGCATCCCCTCACCACACCGCTCGTCCCCTCTGCCGCGCCATGGTTGAAATCCCTGTCACCACCCCCATATGAATGGGCATAAGGCACTTTCGCCCAGCTGTGTGGAGACTCTTCCCTTGACCACCATCGTTTCAGTCCGCCGCCACGGCAAAGTCGTCATGGGCGGCGACGGCCAGGTTTCTCTCGGCAACACCGTGATGAAAGGCAACGCGAAAAAAGTCCGTCGCCTGTACCACGGCCAGGTCATCGCCGGTTTCGCCGGGGCCACTGCCGACGCCTTCACCCTGTTCGAGCGTTTCGAAGGCCAGCTTGAAAAACATCAGGGCCACCTGGTCCGCGCCGCTGTCGAACTCGCCAAAGAATGGCGCACCGACCGCTCCCTGAGCCGCCTCGAAGCCATGCTCGCGGTCGCCAATAAAGACGCCTCGCTGATCATCACCGGCAACGGTGACGTGGTCGAACCCGAAGATGGCCTGATCGCCATGGGCTCCGGCGGCGCCTACGCACAGGCGGCGGCCAGCGCGCTGTTGAAAAAGACCGACCTGTCGGCTCGCGAAATCGTCGAAACCGCCCTCGGCATCGCCGGCGACATCTGCGTATTCACCAACCACACCCAGACCATTGAGGAGCAGGATCTCGCTGAATAAGCCTGTTGCGACCAATGTGCCACGGCTTGTTTCTGCTTGAGGACCGCCAATTATTATGTCCATGACTCCCCGCGAAATCGTCCACGAACTCAACCGCCACATCATCGGCCAGGACGATGCCAAGCGCGCCGTCGCGATTGCCCTGCGCAACCGCTGGCGCCGCATGCAACTGCCTGAAGAGCTGCGCGTTGAGGTGACCCCGAAAAACATCCTGATGATCGGCCCGACCGGTGTCGGTAAAACCGAGATCGCCCGGCGCCTGGCGAAACTGGCCAACGCACCGTTCATCAAGGTCGAAGCGACCAAGTTCACCGAAGTCGGTTACGTCGGCCGCGACGTCGAATCGATCATTCGTGATTTGGCTGACGCTGCGATCAAGATGCTTCGCGAGCAGGAAATGACCCGCGTGCGCCACCGCGCCGAAGACGCCGCCGAAGACCGCATCCTCGACGCGCTGCTGCCGCCGGCACGCATGGGCTTCAGTAATGAAGAAGCGCCGAGTTCCGATTCCAACACCCGTCAGCTGTTCCGCAAGCGCCTGCGCGAAGGTCAGCTGGATGACAAGGAAATCGAAATCGAAGTCGCTGAAGTGTCCGGCATCGAAATCGCCACGCCGCCGGGCATGGAAGAAATGACCAACCAGCTGCAGTCGCTGTTTGCCAACATGGGCAAGGGCAAGAAGAAGTCGCGCAAGCTCAAGGTCAAGGAAGCGCTGAAGCTGGTCCGCGACGAAGAGGCCGGGCGCCTGGTCAACGAAGAAGAGCTCAAAGCCAAGGCGCTGGAAGCCGTCGAGCAGCACGGCATCGTGTTCATCGACGAGATCGACAAGGTCGCCAAGCGCGGCAACGTCGGCGGTGCCGATGTCTCCCGTGAGGGCGTACAGCGCGATTTGCTGCCGCTGATCGAAGGCTGCACCGTCAATACCAAACTGGGCATGGTCAAGACCGACCACATCCTGTTCATCGCCTCCGGTGCGTTCCACCTGAGCAAGCCGAGCGATCTGGTGCCGGAGCTGCAAGGTCGTCTGCCGATTCGCGTCGAACTCAAGGCGCTGAGCCCGGAAGACTTCGAACGCATCCTCAGCGAACCGCACGCCTCGCTCACCGAGCAATACTGTGCGCTGTTGAAAACCGAGGGCCTGAACATCCAGTTCCAGCCCGAGGGCATCAAGCGTCTGGCGGAGATCGCCTGGCAGGTCAACGAGAAGACCGAGAACATCGGTGCCCGTCGCTTGCACACATTGCTTGAGCGTCTGCTCGAAGAGGTGTCGTTCAGTGCCGGCGATCTGGCCAGCGCCCATGACGACACGCCGATCCTGATCGACGCCGAGTACGTCAACAGCCACCTCGGCGAATTGGCGCAGAACGAAGACCTGTCCCGTTATATCCTGTAAGCCATACTTACAGCGGTAGCGGACCCTGTGGGAGCGAGCCTGCTCGCGAAGAGGTCGTGTCAGGCGGTATCAATGCCGTCTGACCCACCGTTTTCGCGAGCAGGCTCGCTCCCACATTTGAATCAGGGTCGCCCACACATCGGACGCCAGCCCATGAATCGAATCCCCACCGACATCAAACTGCACAAAGCCTCGAAAACCCTGACGCTCACCTACGCGTCCGGCGAGGAATTCACCCTGCCCGCCGAATTTCTGCGCGTGCATTCTCCCTCCGCCGAGGTCCAGGGCCACGGCAAACCGATCCTGCAATTCGGCAAGCTCAACGTGGGTTTGAGCAAGCTGGAACCGGCCGGCAACTACGCACTGAAACTGACCTTCGATGACGGGCATGACAGTGGCCTGTTCACTTGGGAATACCTCTACGAACTCGGCAAACGCCAGAACGAACTCTGGGACGATTATCTGGCCGAGCTGCGCGCCGCCGGAAAGTCCCGCGACCCGAACGAGTCATTCGTCAAGCTGATGCTCTAGGCCGTGGCTCTTGCTCTTTAGAGGGCATTTTCTAATTTCATCTGTTTGAATGCTGCGCTCATACGGCCCAGGATGGGCCGCTTGCGAAAAAAATTAAACTCGGGTAACCAATGGAGCTGGCAAGTTCCCTGCAGTGCTCTAAGCCTGTAAAGCAGCTATGCAGAATCAACGGTCACCCGAGCAGCAGTACCCGGCATTGGCTGTGGAACCGACAGCGCACACCGGGTACTCGTCTCAGGACAATGGAGCGTCGTAGATGAGTAACAAGAATAACGATGACCTGAAGTACCAAGCCTCGGAAAACACCCTGGGGCTTAATCCCGTCGTCGGGCTGCGCGGAAAGGATCTGCTGGCCTCTGCTCGCATGGTGCTCAAACAGGCCATCAGACAACCGATCCATAGCGTCAGGCACGTGACCCATTTCGGCCTCGAGCTGAAGAATGTGCTGCTCGGCAAATCCGCTCTGCAACCGGCCAGTGATGACCGCCGCTTTGCCGATCCGGCATGGAGCCAGAACCCGCTCTATAAACGTTATCTGCAAACCTATCTGGCCTGGCGCAAGGAACTCCACGCCTGGATCGATGACAGCAGCCTGTCACCGAAAGACATTGCTCGCGGGCACTTTGTCATCAACCTGATGACCGAAGCCATGGCCCCGACCAACACCGCCGCCAACCCGGCAGCCGTGAAACGCTTCTTCGAAACCGGCGGCAAGAGCCTGCTCGACGGCCTCTCGCATCTGGCCAAGGATCTGGTGCATAACGGCGGCATGCCGAGCCAGGTCAACATGGGCGCGTTCGAGGTCGGCAAGAGCCTGGGCGTGACCGAAGGCGCGGTGGTGTTTCGCAACGACGTGCTGGAACTGATCCAGTACCGACCGATCACCGAGCAGGTCCACGAGCGACCGCTGCTCGTGGTGCCGCCGCAGATCAACAAGTTCTACGTTTTCGACTTGAGCCCGGACAAGAGCCTGGCGCGCTTCTGCTTGCGCAACAACGTGCCGACGTTCATCGTCAGTTGGCGCAATCCGACCAAGGCCCAGCGCGAGTGGGGCCTGTCGACCTATATCGAGGCACTGAAAGAAGCCGTCGACGTGGTCAGCGCAATTACCGGCAGCAAAGACGTGAACATGCTCGGTGCCTGCTCCGGCGGCATTACCTGCACCGCCCTGCTCGGCCACTACGCGGCGCTGGGCGAGAACAAGGTCAATGCCCTTACGTTGCTGGTCAGTGTGCTCGACACGACGCTGGACAGCGACGTCGCGCTGTTTGTCGATGAGCAAACCCTGGAGACCGCCAAGCGCCACTCCTATCAGGCCGGCGTGCTCGAAGGCAAGGACATGGCCAAGGTCTTCGCCTGGATGCGCCCCAACGACCTGATCTGGAATTACTGGGTCAACAACTACCTGCTCGGCAACGAGCCGCCGGTCTTCGACATTCTGTTCTGGAACAACGACACCACGCGCCTGCCGGCGGCATTCCACGGCGACCTGATCGAGATGTTCAAAAACAACCCACTGATTCGCCCCAACGCACTGGAAGTGTGCGGCACGCCGATCGACCTCAAGCAGGTCACTGCCGACATCTTCTCGCTGGCCGGCACCAACGATCACATCACACCGTGGAAGTCCTGCTACAAGTCGGCGCAGCTGTTTGGCGGAAAAGTTGAATTTGTGCTGTCGAGCAGCGGCCATATCCAGAGCATTCTCAACCCGCCGGGCAATCCGAAATCGCGCTACATGACCGGCGAAGAAATGGCCGCGACGGCCGATGACTGGCAGGAGAACTCGACCAAACACACCGACTCCTGGTGGCTGCACTGGCAAGCCTGGCTGGCCGAACGCTCGGGCAACCTGAAAAAGGCCCCGACGAAACTGGGCAACAAGGCGTACCCGGCGGGCGAGGCTGCGCCGGGCACTTATGTACATGAGCGGTAACTGACACACCGCGTCCCCCCTTGTGGGAGCGGGCTTGCTCGCGAATACGGTGCATCAGTCGCCTTTGACAGCGACTGACACAACGCCTTCGCGAGCAAGCCCGCTCCCACAGGGGCCTGCGGTGAATTGAGATTGATACAGGGCCTGACGCATGCCGCAACCGTTCATATTCCGCACCGTCGATCTGGATGGCCAGACCCTCCGCACGGCGGTACGCCCGGGCAAGCCGCACTTGACGCCCTTGCTGATTTTCAACGGCATCGGCGCCAACCTGGAGCTGGTGTTTCCGTTTGTCGCGGCGCTGGACCCGGATCTGGAAGTGATCGCCTTCGACGTGCCCGGTGTCGGCGGATCGTCGACACCGAATCGGCCGTATCGTTTTCCCGGGCTGGCCAAGCTGACGGCACGCATGCTCGACTACCTCGATTATGGCCAGGTCAACGTGATCGGTGTGTCGTGGGGCGGCGCGCTGGCGCAGCAGTTTGCCTACGACTACCCCGAGCGCTGCAAGAAACTGGTGTTGGCCGCGACTGCCGCCGGTGCGGTGATGGTGCCGGGCAAGCCGAAGGTGCTGTGGATGATGGCCAGTCCGCGGCGCTATATCCAACCGTCCCACGTGATCCGCATCGCGCCGTTGATCTACGGCGGTTCGTTCCGCCGCGATCCGACCCTGGCGGCCAGCCACGCGGCAAAAGTGCGCTCGGCGGGCAAGCTCGGTTACTACTGGCAACTGTTCGCAGGCCTGGGCTGGACCAGCATCCACTGGCTGCACAAGATCCATCAGCCGACGCTGGTGCTGGCCGGCGATGACGATCCGCTGATTCCGCTGATCAACATGCGCTTGCTTGCCTGGCGCATTCCCAATGCGCAATTGCACGTCATCGACGACGGTCACTTGTTCCTGATCACCCGCGCCGAAGCCGTGGCGCCGATCATCATGAAATTTCTCCAGGAGGAGCGGCAGCGCGCCGTGATGCACCCGCATCCGACATCGCTGGGCGGGTAACCGCTGCGGCAGGCTTTATGCAGGACGTTTTACACGCCAGCGCGGCAGGACGCCGCGCAGGCAGCAACCCGCAACAGCGTCTATGGTGTTCTGGTTCGGCGCGTTTGTTTTTGGCCTGAAGACGAAGGAGTGTTGAGTCATGCGTGACAAACCAGCGACGGGCGTGGTGCCCAGCCCCGCCGTGTTCATCAACGCCCAAAGTGCGATCGCCGGCCTGCGCGGTCGGGATCTGCTCTCGACTTTGCGCAGTGTTGCTGCCCATGGCCTGCGCAACCCGGTCCACAGCGCCAGGCATGCGCTGAAACTTGGCGGCCAGCTGGGCCGCGTGCTGCTCGGCGAAACCCTGCACCCGACCAACCCGAACGACAGCCGCTTTGCCGATCCGGCCTGGAGCCTGAACCCGTTTTACCGGCGCAGCCTGCAAGCGTATCTGGCCTGGCAGAAGCAAGTGAAAAGCTGGATCGACGACAGCGACATGAACCCTGACGACCGTGCCCGCGCGCACTTCGCCTTCACTCTGCTCAACGATGCCGTCGCGCCGTCCAACACACTGCTCAACCCATTGGCGGTCAAGGAGCTGTTCAATTCAGGCGGCCACAGCCTGGTCCGTGGCCTCAGCCATCTGTTCGATGACTTGCTGCACAATGATGGTCTGCCGAGGCAGGTGACGCGACAGGCTTTCGAGGTCGGCAAAACGGTCGCGACCACCCCCGGGGCCGTGGTGTTTCGCAACGAACTGCTCGAGCTGATCCAGTACCGGCCGATGAGCGAAAAGCAGTACGCCAAGCCGCTGCTGGTGGTGCCGCCGCAAATCAACAAGTACTACATTTTTGACCTGAGCCCGCACAACAGCTTCGTCCAGTACGCCCTGAAAAACGGTCTGCAGACATTCATGATCAGTTGGCGCAATCCCGATGTGCGACACCGTGAGTGGGGCCTGTCGAGCTACGTCGAAGCGGTGGAAGAAGCGATGAACATCTGCCGGGCGATTACCGGCGCGCGCGAGGTCAACCTGATGGGCGCCTGTGCCGGAGGCCTGACCATCGCCGCCCTGCAAGGGCATCTGCAGGCCAAGCGGCAACTGCGTCGCGTCGCCAGTGCCACTTATCTGGTCAGCCTGCTCGACAGCCAGATCGAAACGCCGGCCACGCTGTTTGCCGACGAGCAAACCCTCGAAGCCGCCAAGCGTCGCTCTTACCAGAAGGGCGTGCTCGACGGTCGCGACATGGCCAAGGTCTTTGCCTGGATGCGCCCCAACGACCTGATCTGGAGCTATTTCGTCAACAACTACCTGCTGGGCAAAGAGCCGCCGGCCTTCGACATTCTCTACTGGAACAATGACAACACCCGCCTGCCCGCGGCGTTTCATGGCGATCTGCTGGACTTCTTCAAGCACAACCCACTGACCCATCCGGGCGGCCTGGAGGTCTGCGGCACCCCGATCGATCTGCAGAAGGTCACTGTCGACAGCTTCAGCGTCGCCGGCATGAACGACCACATCACGCCGTGGGACGCGGTGTACCGCTCGACCCTGCTGCTCGGCGGCGACCGCCGCTTTGTGCTGTCCAACAGCGGCCACGTGCAGAGCATCCTCAATCCGCCGAGCAATGCAAAAGCCGCGTACGTCGAGAACGGCAAGCTGAGCAGCGATCCGCGGGCCTGGTACTACGATGCCCGACACGTCGACGGCAGCTGGTGGCCGCAGTGGCTGGAATGGGTGCAGCAACGCGCAGGCAGCCAGCACGAAACCCGGACGACCCTCGGCAACCCGAACTATCCACCGATGGAGGCTGCGCCCGGCACTTACGTGCATGTGCGTTGATGCTCAAGCGAACTTTTCTAAGAAGACTGGATGAAAACCCGCGACCGGATTCTCGAATGTGCTTTGCAATTGTTCAACGAAAAGGGCGAGCCGAACGTTTCCACCATGGAAGTGGCCAACGAAATGGGCATCAGCCCGGGCAACCTCTACTACCACTTCCACGGCAAGGAGCCGCTGATTCTCGGTCTGTTCGAACGCTTTCAGCTGGAACTGACGCCGTTGCTCGACCCGCCGCCGGAGGTCGAACTGGCGCCGGAGGATTACTGGCTGTTTCTGCATTTGATCGTCGAGCGGCTGGCGCAGTACCGCTTCCTGTTTCAGGACCTGTCAAACCTCGCCGGACGCTTGCCTAAACTGGCCAAGGGCATCCGCCATTTGCTCAATGCGTTGAAGAGGACGCTGGCGTCGTTGCTGGCAAGGTTGAAGGCTTCCGGGCAGTTGGTCAGCGATACTCAGGCATTGGGGCAACTGGTGGAGCAGATCACGTTGACGCTGCTGTTCTCCCTGGACTACCAGCGAATTCTCGACCGTGCGGGGGAAGTCAGGCTGGTGGTGTACCAGATCATGATGCTGGTGGCGCCGCATCTATTGCCGCCGGTCAAGGTAGCGACTGAGCGGATGGCGCTGCAATACCTTGAGGATCACGACTGAACGGTACTACGTTGCGATGATTATCCAATGTGGGAGCGAGCTTGCTCGCGAATGCGGTATGTCATCCGGCAACTCAATTGCCTGAACGGACGCCTTCGCGAGCAAGCTCGCTCCCACAGGGATTTGCGGTGATAGTGAGATGCACGAAAAACGCCCGACCTTCACAGGCCGGGCGTTTTGTTTTGCTCTGAAGCGTCAGGACTGACTGGTTGGCGTCGACGGTGTCGAAGTTGCAGTCGGGGTAGCCGCCGGGGTCGGAGCCGAAACGGAGTTCGACGCGCTGGCCGCCGCTGTCGGAGCAGCCGATGGCGTGGCGGTCGGTTTCGGCGCAGCGGTTTTCGGCGCGGCCGGTTTTTTCACAGCAGGTTTTTTCGCCGCAGCCGGTTTCGCTGCAGGCTTCGCAGCAGGCTTGGCGGCCGCGGTTTTCACTGCTGGCTTGGCCGCTGGTTTCGCTGCAGTTTTAGCCGCAGTTTTAGCCGCAGGTTTAGCGGCCGGTTTCGCAGCGGTTTTGGCCGCGGCCGGTTTGGCTGCTGCCTTGACCGCAGGCTTGGCAGCGGCAGTTTTGGACGCCGGCTTGGCCGCCACTTTCACAGCAGGTTTAGCCACCGCTTTGGCCAACGGCTTGACTGCGGTTTTCACCGCAGGTTTGACCGCTGCCGTTTTAGTGGCCGGTTTTGCCGCAGCGGTTTTCGCCGCCACAGGCTGCGCTTTCAGACCGGTGAGTTTTTCGATCTGTCTGGTCAGCGTGTCGACCTTGGCATTGAGTGCCTTGACCTCGTTGCGGCTCGGTACGCCAAGGCGCGAGATCGCGCTGTTCAGGCGCTTGTCGAAAGCCCCCTCCAGCTCGTCCCACTTGCCCAGGGCGCGGTCTTTCACGCCGCTGATGCGCGACTTGGCCGACGTCGTCGAGTCCTCGACTTTCTTGCCGACGGCGGACTTGGTGAGCTTCTCGGCTTTCTCGCCGTCTTTGACCAATGCATCGAAGAGCTTGGTGCCGTCAGAGTCGATCTTCGAGTACACGCCTAAACCCGCCAGCCAGATTTTTCGGGAGTAGTCTTCGACCTTCCCGATCCACGAGCTGCCTTCTTTATCGGTGTTCTTTTTACCAGCCATCCCGTTCTCCTTAAGATTTACGCGCGACGCGTTCGAGCAATGCCGTCAGCTCATCGAGCTTAGCAGAGAGTGTCTCAACGTCATGTTTAGACGGAATGCCGATACGATTCAAGGCGCTTGCCACACGGTTGTCGAAGGCCTTCTCGACCTTGTCCAGTTGCACCTCGACGCGACCTTTGAACGAACTGACCTGAGTGGCGGCTTCATCGATCTCGGCATTGGCTGCGACGAGTTTTTCGGTAACGGCTTTTTTGCCTTTCTTTTCAACCGCTTGACCGGCCTTGATCAGCTCCTGGAAGTACTCGCTGCCCTCTTGCCCGACCTTGGCGTAGGCCCCCAGGCCTGCCAGCCAGATCTTGCGGGCATAGGATTTGACGTCGCTTACAGTGGAGGTCGGAGCGTCGATTTTTTTCTTCAGAATAACTTTGGCCATGGTGCACCTCACGCGCAGAAGGATTGAGGAACTGCCCGCGAACGTGTCGGGCTGAGGCACAAAGTAGGTCGAAAAATTAGAAAGGGCACCCTAACCAGCGGGATGACCCTAAAACCAATAATGTAGGAGTGAGCCTGCTCGCGATGGCGGTGTGTCAGTCGACATCATTCTTGACTGATACATCGCCATCGCGAGCAGGCTCACTCCTACAGGGGATCGCGTTTCACAAGAGGATCAGGCCAGGGCTTTATCCAGCGCTTTCTCGATCTCGGCTTTGATCATGCCGCTCATGGCCGACATCATCAGGCCCAGCTCGACGTCGACCTTGATCGAATCGTCCGCCACGTGCACTTCACCTTTCACGCCCGAACGTTTGAGGTTGAGGGTGTCGCCCGACCACTGCGGCTCCAGGCCGTACTGATCTTTCAGCTTTGCGGCGAGTTTTTCGGCTTTCTCGCGGGCGGCTTCCTTGCCCAGGCTGTGCGCACGCTCAACACTGATTTTGGCCATTGGATGACTCCTGATTGATGAGTATCTGTCGGTAAATCTTGACCGCGGCTGCGGCAAATCGTCCCGAAGGTCGACCATCTTACCTTTAGCCACTCCAAGACAAAGCATGGCTTGGGGATTAGAATGTCGCGCATTCTCTTTTGGTGACAGCGATATGACTGATCAGCGCAAAGGCAGCGATGCCGAACCCACCACGCACTTCGGTTTCAAAAACGTTCCGGAAAGCCAGAAAGCGGAAAAAGTCGCTGAGGTTTTCCATTCGGTAGCCGCCAAATACGACCTGATGAACGACCTTCTGTCGGGCGGCATGCACCGTTTGTGGAAGCGTTTCGCGATCGAACTGTCGGGCGTGCGCAGCGGTAACCGCGTGCTCGACATCGCCGGCGGCACCGGCGACCTGACTCGCAAGTTCTCCCACCTCGTTGGCCCGACCGGCCAGGTGGTACTCGCCGACATCAACGAATCGATGCTCAAGGTCGGCCGTGATCGCCTGCTCGATCTGGGTGTCGCCGGCAATGTCGAATTCGTCCAGGCCGACGCGGAAAAACTGCCATTCCCGGACAACCATTTCGATTGCGTGACCATCGCCTTCGGCCTGCGCAACGTGACGCACAAGGAAGACGCCCTGCGTTCGATGCTGCGCGTACTCAAACCCGGCGGACGTCTGCTGGTGCTGGAATTCTCCAAGCCGACCAACGCGCTGATGTCGAAGGCCTACGACGCCTACTCGTTTGCCTTCATGCCGCTGATGGGCAAGCTGATCACCAATGACTCGGAAAGCTATCGCTACCTGGCCGAATCGATCCGCATGCACCCCAATCAGGAAACCCTGAAGTCGATGATGGTCGACGCTGGTTTCGACCGCGTGACCTATCACAACATGACCGCAGGCATTGTCGCCCTGCACCGCGGCATCAAGCCCTGATGTGGCTTACCGGGCTGCTCGCCAGCGTTGAACTCGGCCTCAACCGGGTGCTGCGTCTCGACAGCACGGCGCTGCCGCGGCTGGCGCACTTGACTGGCAAAGTGATTGCCGTCGATTGCCGCAGCCCGGCGCTGCAACTGTATATTTTGCCGAGTGACGAAGGTCTGATGCTCGCTTCACAGTGGGCAGCGGACGTCGATTGCACCCTGCGGGCGCCCGCCTCCAGCCTGCTGAAACTGGCCTTGAGCAAAGACAAGACCGCGGTGCTGCATGCCCCGGAAGTCGAGCTCGATGGCGACAGCGGCGTGTTGCTGGAGCTGGCCGGCGTACTGCAGGACCTTGAGCTGGACTGGGAGTACGAACTCTCGCGCTGGCTCGGCCCGGTCGCCACGCCATTGCTCGGCGGTCATCTGCGCAGCCGCGCACGCTGGTATCGACAAGGATTTGCCAGCCTCAACCAGAACCTCGCCGAATACCTCGCCGAAGAGTCGCGCACCCTGGTCGGGCAGCGCGAAGCCGAAGCGCGGTTCAGCGAACTGGACCGGATCAAACTCGATCTGGAACGTCTCGAGGCGCGTTTCGAGCGCCTTTCCCGAACCCTCGACCCAAGCGATAACGCATGAAGCTGCTCGCCGTCCGCCGTCTGTTGCGCATCCAGCGCGTCGTGATCCGCTACCGCCTCGATGACTTGCTGTTCGATCTGCCGCTGCCCTGGTTCCTGCTGGCCGTGCGCTTTTTGCTGCCGTGGCGCTGGCTGCCGCGCAAGCCGCTGGAGCTCAACCGTGGCGCGCGCTTGCGTCTGGCGTTGCAGGATCTGGGGCCGATCTTCATCAAGTTCGGGCAGATTCTCTCGACCCGCCGCGACCTGCTGCCGGAAGACATCGCCGATGAGCTGATGCTGCTGCAGGACCGCGTGCCGCCCTTCGACTCTCAGCTGTCGATCAAACTGATCGAAGAGCAACTGGGCAAAAAAATCAGCGAAGTGTTCAGCCGTTTCGACGTTGAACCGTTGGCCTCGGCCTCGGTGGCGCAAGTGCACGCGGCGCAGCTGAAAAGCGGCGAAGAAGTCGTAGTGAAAGTAATTCGTCCGGGACTGAAGCCGATCATCGCCCAGGATCTGGCGTGGCTGTTCATCCTCGCCCGCGCCGCCGAAAAATTTTCCGCCGACGCACGTCTGCTGCACCCGGTCGATGTGGTGCAGGACTATGAAAAAACCATCTACGACGAACTCGATCTGCTGCGCGAGGCGGCCAACGCCAGCCAGTTGCGCCGCAACTTCGAAGGTTCGCAGCTGCTGTACGTGCCGCAAGTCTATTGGGACTGGTGCCGGCCGAAAGTGCTGGTGATGGAGCGCATCTACGGGATCCAGGTCACTGATCTGGCGACCCTCGCCGACCAGCGCACCGACATGAAAATGCTCGCCGAGCGCGGCGTCGAAATCTTCTTCACCCAAGTCTTTCGCGACAGTTTCTTCCACGCCGACATGCACCCGGGCAACATCTTCGTCAGCACCGTCAATCCGTGGAGCCCGCAATACATTGCGATCGACTGCGGCATCGTCGGCAGCCTGACGCCAGAGGATCAGGACTATCTGGCGCGCAACCTGTTTGCCTTCTTCAAGCGTGACTACCGCCGTGTGGCGCAGTTGCACATCGATTCGGGCTGGGTGCCGGCGGAAACCAAGCTCAACGAATTCGAAGCGGCAATCCGGACTGTCTGCGAACCGATCTTCGAAAAACCGTTAAAAGATATTTCATTTGGCCAGGTGCTGATGCGCCTGTTCCAGACCGCCCGGCGCTTCAATATGGAAGTGCAGCCGCAGTTGGTGCTGCTGCAAAAGACCCTGCTGAACATCGAAGGCCTCGGCCGCCAGTTGTATCCGGATCTGGATCTGTGGAACACCGCACAGCCGTTTCTGGAGCGCTGGATGCGCGAGCGCGTCAGCCCGAAAGCCTTGATCGGCAACGTGCAGAGCCAGTTCGAACAATTGCCGCACCTGGCCAACATGGCCCGCGACCTGCTCGAACGCATGTCGCAACCCCACGCCAAAGACCCGCCGCCACCGTGGCACAAACGCAAGGACGACTGGTTCTTGCGCTTGCTCGGCTGCGCCCATCTGGCCGGGGGCGCGATCCTCGCCGCGGGTGGTCCGTTGACCGATTGGGCGCATTGGCCTGCGGGTATCATGGTGGCGGTCGGCTTGTATCTGGTCGTTCGCCGATAGCACGATCGAGCTGCAAGTTATAAGCTGCGAGCTTCAAGCTTGACGCTACAGGCACACCGCAACCTGCTTTTACTTGCAGCTTGAAGCTCAGGGCTTGCTGCTGCTTTTCGAGATTTGAAGATGAAAAACTGGCTGGACGAGATCAAGTGGGATGCTGACGGCCTGGTGCCGGCGATTGCCCAGGATCACAAGACCGGGCGCGTGTTGATGATGGCCTGGATGAACCGCGAAGCGCTGGAACTGACAGCCGCAGAGGATCGTGCAATCTACTGGTCACGTTCGCGTGGCAAGCTGTGGCGCAAGGGCGAAGAGTCCGGTCATGTGCAGACCCTGCATGAGATGCGTCTGGACTGTGATGCCGACGTGATCATCCTGATGGTTGAACAGATCGGCGACATCGCTTGCCATACCGGCCGTCAAAGCTGCTTTTACCGTGTCTTCGAAAACGGCGACTGGAAAACGGTCGACCCGGTACTGAAAGACCCGCACGCCATCTATAGCGCAGGACACAAGCATGAGTGACACGCTCACCCGTCTGGCCGAAGTGCTCGAGGAGCGCAAAGGCGCAGCCGCCGACAGTTCGTATGTCGCCAGCCTGTACCACAAGGGGCTGAACAAGATTCTGGAGAAAGTTGGCGAAGAGTCGGTCGAAACCATCATTGCCGCCAAGGACGCCGCCATCAGCGGCGACTGCAGCGACGTGATCTACGAGACCGCTGACCTGTGGTTCCACAGCATGGTCATGCTCGCCCAACTGGGGCAGCATCCGCAGGCCGTGCTGGATGAACTGGACCGTCGCTTCGGCCTGTCCGGACACGTCGAGAAAGCCTCGCGTCCGTCCGCCTGAACAACTATTTGAGAGGAACCGCCACATGGGCATTTTTGACTGGAAACACTGGGTCGTCATTCTGGTAGTCGTGGTGCTGGTGTTCGGCACCAAGAAACTGAAAAACCTCGGCACCGACGTGGGCGAGTCGATCAAGGGCTTTCGCAAAGCCATGAACGATGACGAAAAACCGGCCGAGCCGAGCGTGACCCCTCCGGCGCAACCTGTGCCACCGGTGCAGCCGCAAACCACCGCTCAGGCCAACCCGCCGCACACCATCGACGTGCAGGCGCAGAAAGTCGAAGAGCCGATCCGCAAAGACGTGTGAGCACTGACTAATGTTTGGTATCAGCTTCTCTGAACTGCTGCTCGTCGGCCTCGTCGCCCTGCTGGTGCTGGGCCCCGAGCGTCTGCCGGGCGCTGCGCGCACCGCCGGGCTGTGGGTCGGCCGGTTGAAGCGCAGCTTCAACGCGATCAAACAGGAAGTTGAGCGTGAAATCGGTGCCGACGAAATTCGTCGGCAACTGCACAACGAGCACATTCTGTCGCTGGAACAGGAGGCACGGAAGATTTTCACCCCGGTTCACCAGGAGCCAACGCCTGTGCAGCCAGTGGCAGAGCCGACGATTCATGCGCCGACGACGCCTGCCGCAGCGGCTCCCGTTGTTGCGGCGACCGACGCAACTCCCGCAGAAACCTCGGCTGAACATGTAGCCCAAACCGCCGCGCCGACTACACCAGCGCCTCAAGACCCTACACTGCCGCCGCGAGCCCCATGAGCGATCTCCCCGAAAACGACCAGCACATGCCGCTGGTTTCGCACCTCACCGAGTTGCGCACCCGCCTGCTGCGTTGCGTGGCGGCGATCTTCATCATTTTTGCCGGGTTGTTCGCCTTCACCCAGCAGATCTACACCTTCGTCTCGACGCCGCTGCGCCAGTACCTGCCGGTCGGCGCGACGATGATCGCCACCGATGTGTCGTCGCCGTTCCTGACGCCGCTGAAGCTGACGATGATGGTTTCGCTGTTTCTCGCGATCCCGGTGATCCTGCATCAGATCTGGGGCTTCATCGCGCCGGGCCTGTACAAGCATGAAAAGCGCATCGCGGTGCCGCTGCTGGTGTCCAGCATCCTGCTGTTCTACACCGGCATGGCGTTCGCCTATTACTTCGTATTCCCGCTGATCTTCAAGTTCTTCGCCGCCGCCACCCCGGCCGGCGTGGAAATGATGACCGACATCGCCAGCTACCTCGATTTCGTCATGACGCTGTTCTTCGCCTTCGGCGTGGCGTTTGAAATCCCGGTGGCCGTGGTACTGCTGGTGTGGATCGGCGTGGTCGATGTCGCCTACCTGAAGAAGATCCGTCCGTACGTGATCATCGGCTGCTTCGTGGTCGGCATGATCCTCACCCCGCCGGACATCTTCTCGCAGACCCTGCTGGCGGTACCGATGTGGATGCTGTTTGAAATCGGCATTTTGTTCGGCGGCTTGATCAGCAAACGCGAACGCCCGGACGAAGACCCGGCCGACGATCACAACGACCAGCCACCAGCGACCCAGGCATGAACCTGCTGTTGCTCGAAGAGGCCGACTTCATTGCGGCCGACCGGGTGGTGCTGCGTGATCGCCGCCTGACCCATATGCAAGAGGTTCACCGTTCGCAGGTCGGTGACAGCCTGCGCGTCGGGCGCATCAACGGCCTGATGGGCTCGGCTGAATTATTGCGCCTTGATGCCGGCGAAGCCGAGCTGCGCGTCAGCCTCGATCAACCGCCTCCGGCCAAGCTGCCGCTGACCCTGGTGCTGGCCCTGCCGCGGCCGAAAATGCTCCGCCGGGTATTCCAGACCGTGGCGACCATGGGCGTGGCAAAGGTGATTCTGGTCAACAGCTATCGCGTCGAGAAAAGCTTTTGGCAGACGCCGTTCCTGGAGCCGGAAGCGATTCGTGAGCAGTTGATCCTCGGTCTCGAACAGGCTCGCGACACCGTGCTGCCGCAGATCATCATCGAGAAGCGCTTCAAGCCGTTCGTTGAGGATCGCTTGCCGGCCATCACTGAGGGCACACTCGGCCTGGTCGGCCATCCCGGCAACTTCCCGGCCTGTCCGCGCGCGCTGAGCGAACCGGTGACCCTGGCCATCGGCCCCGAAGGTGGCTGGATTCCCTACGAGATCGATTTGCTGGCCAAATCCGGCCTGCAACCGGTGCAACTGGGCGAACGCATCCTGCGCGTCGAAACCGCCGTCACCGCCCTGCTCGCTCGACTCTTCTAACCCACCAACCTTTTGTGGCGAGGGAGCTTGCTCCCGCTTGGGCGCGAAGCGGCCATCGTTTTTTCTCCAACAAGCAACGCAACTGTTGGTGTTACGACGGCTGCGCCGCCGAGCGGGAGCAAGCTCCCTCGCCACAGGATCACGAGCGATGGCGGAAAAGAGGCGTTACAGATTGCCATTATTCAGCCGATACAGTCCCCATAAGTCCAATTAGTGGTCCGAAGGGAGTGGTCGCATGTACCGATGGTTAGCCGAAAGTCTTGGAAACGTCAGCGTCAAACTTAAGCTGGGCATCGGTTTTGGCCTGGTGCTGTTGCTGACGCTGTTGATCACCTTCACCGGCTGGACCGGCATGAGCGGCATCATCAGCCGCGGCGACAAGCTCGGCTTCATCTCCAGCCTCAACGAGCTGACCCGAGACCTGCGCCTGGCGCGCATGGACTACGACATGCGCCGTGGCGAACAAGGCCCGGGCGCGGTTAATGAGTTCCTCAACAAACTCGAAAGCGGCCTGCAATCGGCACGCGGCATGATCGAGCAGCCGTCCGATGTGGCGATGGTCGATCAGCAACTGGCCGCCGTGGCGCAATACAAACGCGCCTTCGGCGAAATGACCCAGGCCACCGTGCAGCGCGAAGACGCGCGCAGCAAGCTCGGCGCCAATGCCGATAATGCCGTGGCCAAGGTCGGCGACGTCGAGAGCGCGCTGCTGCAAGGCGACAGCGTCGCGCAATACAACGCGGTGATCGAGCTGAGCAAATTGCTGCAGCAGGCGCGCTATCAGGTACGTGGTTATACCTACAGCGGCAAGGCTGAAGCCGAACAACCGGCGCTGACCGCCATCGACAATGCCCTGAAAAATCTCGAGAGCCTGCCGTCCCGCGTGCCGGAACAGCACATCGCTAACCTGCAGCAAGCCACCGACTCGCTCAAGGCCTACCGCGCCGCCGTTGCCCAATTCCGTGATTCGCAGATTAAGAACACCGCTGCACTGGCGAACATGTCCGCGCAGGGTGACATCCTGATGGCGCTCAGCAAGAAGCTCACCGAATCGCAAACCGTCGTGCGCGATACCGACGCGGCGCGTGCCAAGAACCTGCTGCTGATCGCCACCGCGCTGGCATTGGCCTTCGGCTTGATTGCCGCCTGGGCGATCACCCGCCAGATCATCATTCCGCTGACCCAGACCCTGAAAGTCGCCGAACGCGTCGCGGCGGGCGATCTGACTCACAACCTGGTGTCCCTGCGCCGCGACGAACTGGGCCAGCTGCAGCGCTCGATGCAAACCATGACCCAGGGCCTGCGCGAATTGATCGGCGGCATCAGCGACGGCGTGACACAGATCGCCAGCGCGGCCGAAGAACTGTCCGCGGTGACCGAGCAGACCAGCGCCGGGGTCAACAATCAGAAAATCGAGACCGATCAGGTTGCCACCGCCATGAACGAAATGGCCGCCACCGTGCAGGAAGTCGCGCGCAACGCCGAGGAAGCCTCCGAAGCCGCTGTCGCCGCTGACCAACAGGCCCGCGAAGGCGACAAGGTTGTCGGCGAAGCCATCGCCCAGATCGAGCGTCTGGCCGTTGAGGTCGGGCATTCCACCGAAGCCATGAGCGAGCTCAAGCGCGAAAGCGACAAGATCGGCAGCGTCCTCGACGTGATCAAGTCGGTGGCTCAGCAAACCAACCTGCTGGCGCTCAACGCCGCCATCGAAGCGGCCCGTGCCGGTGAGGCCGGGCGTGGTTTCGCCGTGGTCGCCGATGAGGTGCGCAGCCTCGCGCAACGCACGCAGAAGTCCACCGAAGAGATCGAAGAACTGATCGTCGGCCTGCAAAACGGCACCCAGCAAGTGGCAACGATCATGGACAACAGCCGCAGCCTCACCGACAGCAGCGTCGAGCTGACCCGTCGTGCCGGCGGCTCGCTGGAAAGCATCACCCGCACCGTGTCGGCGATTCAGGCGATGAACCAGCAAATCGCCGCTGCTGCCGAGCAGCAAAGCGCGGTAGCCGAAGAGATCAACCGTAGCGTGCTGAATGTGCGGGATGTCTCGGACCAGACTTCGGCGGCGAGTGAAGAGACCGCGGCTTCCAGCGTGGAGCTGGCGCGGCTGGGGACGCATCTGCAGATGCTGGTGGGGCGCTTCAAGGTTTAAGTGAGACCGAGGTGAGGCCATTCGCGAGCAGGCTCGCTCCCACAGGAAAAATGCATTCCAAGTGTGGGAGCGAGCCTGCTCGCGAAGGCGGTAGATCCGGCGCTGAAATTACAGCACTTGGCGCAAAAAGGCCTGCGCTCGCGGATCCTTCGGCGCCGCGAAGAACTCCGCCGGCGCGGCATCTTCCAGCAGTTTGCCGTGATCGAAAAACAACACCCGATCCGCCACTTCCCGGGCAAAACCCATCTCGTGGGTGACGCAGACCATAGTCATGCCTTCCACGGCCAGGTTCTTCATCACATCCAGCACTTCGCCGACCATTTCCGGGTCCAGCGCCGAGGTCGGCTCGTCGAACAGCATGACTTTCGGCTCCATCGCCAGCGCCCGGGCAATCGCCACGCGCTGCTGCTGGCCGCCGGACAAGCGTGAGGGAAACTCGTTGGCCTTCTGTGCAATGCCAACCTTTTCCAGCAGCGCCATGGCCTTGGCCTCGCGCTCTTTCTTGCCGCGCTTGCGCACGACTTTCTGCGCCAGGCAAAGGTTCTCCAGCACGGTCATATGCGGGAACAGGTTGAAATGCTGGAAGACCATGCCGACTTCGCGGCGGTAGGCGTTGACGTCGGTTTTCGCGTCGGCCAGTTGCAGACCGTCGATGCTCACCGAGCCGGAATCGAATTCTTCCAATCCATTGAGGCAGCGCAGAAAGGTCGACTTGCCGGAACCGGACGGGCCGATCACCACCAGCACTTCGCCCTTGGCGACCATGGTGCTGACGTTATCCACGGCACGCACCACCTGGCCCCGGGTGTCGAAGACTTTTACCAGATCGCGGACTTCAATCACTTTGCGCGAGCCTCCGCTCAAGCCGGCTGGCGATTTTCGACAGCGGCAGGTTGATCAACAGGTACAGGCCGGCCACGCAGAACAGGATTTCAAACGGCGAGAACGACGTGGTGATGACTTCCCGGCCGCTTTTCAGCAGTTCGGTGATAGCGATGACCGACACCAGTGAGGTGTCCTTGACCAGACTGATGAACTGACCGGCCAGTGGCGGCAGCACGCGCTTGAATGCTTGAGGCAAAACCACGTGACGCATCGACTGGCCGGCACTCAGACCGAGCGAACGCGCCGCCTCGTTCTGCCCGCGGGCAATCGACTGCACACCGGAACGGATGATTTCCGCCACATAGGCACCGGTGAACAGCGACAACGCGGCGATCCCGGCGAATTCGCGGGACAGGTTCATTACTGTGCCAATGAAGAAGTAGAAAATGAAGATCTGCACCAACAGCGGCGTGCCACGCACCAGTTCAACGTAAATCGTTGAAAGGTCACGCAGGGTCGGGTTGCTGGAGAGGCGGCACAGACCGGTGACCAGGCCGATCAGCAACCCGAGCACGCCGGAGACCACCGACAACCAAAGCGTGGTCCAAAGGCCCCACAACAGCGGTCCTGCTGCCCAGTGTCGGGTTACACCCACGACGTCGCCTTCAGCGACATCGTCGCCCTGAGCGAATTGCAGGCTGTTCTCGTCGACGGTCAGGTGCTGTTCGTCACCCGCGTCGTTGCGCAGCGTGACCTGAGCGCTGCTGCCCTTGCGCACCAGTTCCGTGACGGTGGAAATGTCCGCAGCGCGCTGGGTCTCTTCGGCCTGATAGGCGAAGTACTGCGGCACGCGGTTCCAGCGCCATTCGTAGGACATCAGCGACGTCGCGTAATACAACGCGCCCGCCAGGCCGACCAGCACCAGCACGGTGAGGACGTGCCAGGGCCATTGGGCTTTTTTCTGTTTCATTGCAGGTTCCGGGATTTGTGTTGCTCTGGAGGGCCTCTTCGCGAGCAGGCTCGCTCCCACAGGGAAATGCATTCCAAAGTGGGAGCGAGCCTGCTCGCGAAGGCGGCGGCGCGGTCTGTGAGACCTGCGTTATTCCATGTCCTTGAGCCACTCGGTGCTCTTGAACCACTTGTCATGGATGCGATCGTAGGTGCCGTCTTCGTGGATCTGGTGCAGGAAGTTGTTGATGAAGTTGAGGCTGTCGAAATCGCCCTTCTTCAGGCCGAAGGCCAGCGGCTCGTAGGTGAACGGCTTGTCGAGGAACACCAGTTTGCCGGCGCCAACCTTGTTCACCGCGACGACGTTGTACGGCGCGTCGTAAATGAATGCATCGGCCTTGCCATTGACCACGTCGAGCACCGCTTCCTGCTCGTTGTCGTAGCCGTGGTATTTGGCTTTCGAGATCAGTTTTTTCGCGACCATTTCGCCGGTGGTGCCGAGCTTGGAGGTGATGCGATAGTCGGCGGTGTTCAGGTCTTTGTAGGACTTGACGGTGCCTTCCAGCTCCTTGCGGATCAGCAGGGTCTGGCCGACGACGATGAACGGATCGCTGAAGTTCAGGCGCAGGTTGCGTTCCTGGGTCAGGGTCATGCCGCTGCCGATCATGTCGAACTTGTCGGTCATCAGCGCCGGAATGATGCCGTCGTAACCGGTGGAAACCAGCTCCAGCTTGACGCCCATAGCCTTGGTCATGGCCTTGAGGATGTCGACTTCGAAACCGATGATTTCGCCACGCTTGTTGGTCATCTCGAACGGCATGTAGGTCGGATCCATGCCGACTTTCAAGGTGCCGCGCTTGACCGCCTCATCGATCGCGCCGGCCTGCGCCGCATTGACTGCAACCAGTGCCGTGACGCCGACCAGCAGCATCGACAGATACTTCTTCATCTTCAAGTCCCCAAAACCATTGCGTGTGCGGCGCGAAAACCGAGAGAGGCAGGCAAAAAAGCCCAGGCGCGCCAATTCGGGGACGGATGCTAACGCACTCGTTCGTTTGCACAAGGTTTTTTGCCGGGAATTGTTGTTACTGGTCAGGCCGTAAAAGCTTTAAAAAAAAGCCCCGCGTGTGCGGGGCTTCTCTATTTACGCCGGCTGAGCCTGCAGGCTCACCGGTCGCAACGGCAGCAACGGTGCATGCGGATCGGCTTTCACCGAAGCGCGCCAGGCGTCCAGCCACTCGGCGTGACCTTCGGCCCAGACTTGCTCGTGCAGACGCGCCAACGCCACCGGGTCGCTGAGCAATTGCAGGCGATCGTGGTTGTTCAGCCCGGCCGGGCCGACCTTGATCGCGTGCCGCACACGCTCCTGACGCAGCCACTCGATCGGCTCGGCCTGACCGTGACGGGAGGTCGCCAGCGAGCACGCCAAGGCGTTCTGCTGCGGATCGACCACTGCGCGGACGAAGCCGTCGTTCAGTGCGTGCCAACGGTTTTCGTGGGTGTACTGATCGGTTGCCAGCAAGGCTTGCGGCGGATTGTATTCCTCGGGAATGAGGAACAGGCTCTCGTCGCGGGTCTTGAGGCCCAGGCCGACACGGCTGGAAATCACCGACACCGGGATCGACAGCATCAGCGAACCGACAATCGGCACCAGCCACCACAGGAAGCTCGGGTTCAGCCAGATCACCAGCAGCGCCCAGAAGAAGCCCAGCAGGGTCTGCGGGCCGTGACGCTTGACCGCTTCGCTCCACGGCGTCGAGTCGTCGTCACGCTGCGGCGAATTCCAGGTTGCCGCCCAGCCGAGGAACGCGGCCAGAACGAAACGGGTATGGAAAATCATCCGCACCGGCGCCAGCAGCATGGAGAACAGCATCTCCAGCAGCATCGACAGGGTCACCTTGAACTTGCCACCGAACTCTTTCGCGCCCTTGGCCCAGATCAGGATGATGCTCATCAGCTTCGGCAGAAACAGCAGCACGATGGTCGTCGAAAACAGCGCGATCGCCTTGTCCGGATGCCATTGTGGCCACAACGGATAGAGCTGACGCGGTTCGAGGAAGTACTGCGGTTCCATCAGCGTGTTCACCGCCAGCAGCGCCGTCGACAACACCAGGAAGAAGAACCACAACGGCGCCGACAGGTAGGACATCACGCCGGTCAGGAACACCGCGCGGTGCACCGGGTGCATGCCCTTGACCAGGAACAGGCGAAAGTTCATCAGGTTGCCGTGGCACCAGCGACGGTCACGCTTGAGTTCGTCGAGCAGGTTCGGCGGCAGCTCTTCGTAACTGCCCGGCAGGTCGTAGGCAATCCACACGCCCCAGCCGGCACGGCGCATCAGCGCCGCTTCAACGAAGTCGTGGGAGAGGATTGCACCGGAGAACGCACCTTTGCCCGGCAACGGCGCCAGGGCGCAGTGGTCGATGAACGGCTTCATGCGGATGATCGCGTTGTGACCCCAGTAGTGGGATTCACCCAACTGCCAGAAGTGCAGACCGGCGGTGAACAGCGGGCCGTACACACGGGTCGCAAACTGCTGCATGCGCGCATACAGAGTGTCCATGCCCGACGCCCGCGGCGCGGTCTGGATGATCCCGGCGTCCGGGGTGGCCTCCATCAGGCGCACCAGGCTGGTCAGGCATTCGCCGCTCATCACCGAGTCGGCGTCGAGTACGACCATGTACTTGTAGTCACCGCCCCAACGACGGCAGAAGTCGTCAAGGTTGCCGCTCTTGCGTTTGACCCGGCGACGGCGACGGCGATAGAAGATCTTGCCGAAGCCCTTGGCTTCGCGGCAGACGTCCAGCCACGCCTGTTGCTCGGCGACGCAGATGTCGGTGTCGTTACTGTCGCTGAGGACGAAAAAGTCGAAGCGATCCAGGTCACCGGTGGCCGCAACCGATTCGAACGTCGCACGCAGACCGGCGAACACACGCGGCACGTCTTCGTTGCAGATCGGCATTACCAGCGCGGTGCGTGCGTCTTTCGGGATCGGCTCGTTGCCGGCGCTTTTGCCGGAGATACGATATTTATCGTGACCGGTGAGCAACTCGAGGAAGCCCATCAACGCGGTCCAGAAACCGGCCGAGACCCAGCAGAACAGAATCCCGAAGAGAATCAGGATGCTGGTTTGCAGCGCATACGGCAGCACTTGCGTGGCGGTTTGCAGCAGCGGTTGATGCAGGACTTCTTCCAGATCGACGAACGACCAGCCCTGGTACGGCATGATGCCTTTCATGTACCAGCCGGCGACGATGGTCTGGCCGAGCATCAGCAGCAACAGAATGTAGCGACGGATCGAGCCGACCGTGCGCCAGCGCGCGGCCGGCAACACGTTGGCGTCTTTCGGCGGCTGCGGCGGATTGGTCCGGCCGGTCAGGCGGCGCCAGCCGCGCACCAGAATATTGGTGCGCCATGGCTCCGGCACAACCTTGGTCCGACGGATCGGCGGCGTAGCCTTCATGCTGACCCGGCCGCTGGCGTCGAGCACCAACATTTCTGCGTCGGCAAGTTCTTCGGCGGTGCTCAGGGTCAGGCGCTTGCCCACCGAAGCCTGGGCGGCTTCGGCAGGATCGTCGAACGTCGAGGATGACAGGCGTTCATGCAACTCGCTGAACGACTGGCAGCCGGCGAGTTCCGCGCGCTGCTCGTCGGTCATCGGCAGATGCGCCAGATACTCGGACAGAGTCTCTGGCTGTACTTGAGAGTTACTCATCGGCAGGCAACTGATAGCTCCAGGTCTCGGTCAGGACTTCTTCAGTCGGTGCCGATTCCGGTGTGGCTGGGGCCGCGTCGGCAGCGACTGGCTGCTTGGCGTCTTTGTTGGCCTTTTCCTTGGCATCTGCGGCTGGCTTGGCTTCGGCCTGTTTGGCTTCGGCGGCCTTGGCTTCCTTGTCGAGTTTTTCCTGTTGCTTGGCGGCGACCTTGTCAGCCTTGGCGACCGACGAGTTGGAGGCCGGCAGCGACGATTTGGTCAGATCAGCGGTGACGATCGGCTGAACCAGCGCGGCGCGCATCTCGGTCGCCTTGCTCGCGTCCTTGATCTTCATCCGCAGGGTCAGGCGCCAGCCCTTGGTTTCCGGGTTGTAGCGCACGCTGTTTTCGACCAGTTCGGCGTTGTCGCCGACGCTGACTTGACTGCGCACGTCGGCATCCGGTGCCAGCGCGGCCAGCGATGGACCTTCGAAGTCGACCAGGTAGGCCACGCTGCCATCGGGTTGACGGATCAGGTTCGACTGTTTGACGTCTCCGGTCGAACGCAGGGTCTGTGCCACCCAGGCGCTGTCCGGTGCGTGCAGCGCGGCTTCGTCCATGGTCCAGTGCATGCGGTAGGCGAAGTCCAGCGGCTGGCCCGGCTCCGGCATTTTTTCCGGGCTCCAGAACGCAACGATGTTGTCGTTGGTTTCGTCAGCGGTCGGAATTTCTACCAGATCGACGGTGCCCTTGCCCCAATCGCCTTTCGGCTCGATCCAGGCGCTTGGGCGCTTGTCGTAGCGGTCGTCGAGGTCTTCGTAGTGGCTGAAGTCGCGGCCACGTTGCAGCAGACCGAAACCACGCGGGTTTTCGACGCTGAAGTTGCTCACGGCCAAGTGTTTCGGGTTGTTCAGTGGACGCCAGATCCACTCGCCGTTGCCGGCATGGATCGACAGACCGCTGGAGTCGTGCAGCTCACGGCGGTAGTTAAGGACTTTCGACGGCTGGTTGGCGCCGAACAGGAACATGCTGGTCAGCGGCGCGATGCCCAGTTTGCCGACCTTGTCACGCAGGAACATTTGCGCCTTGACGTCGACAATGGTGTCGCTGCCCGGACGCAGAGTCAGTCGGTAGGCACCCGTGGCGCGCGGCGAATCGAGCAGGGCGAAGATCACCAGGTGCTTGTCGCCCGGCCTCGGCTGCTGGATCCAGAACTCGCGGAAACGCGGGAATTCCTCGCCCGACGGCAGCGCGGTATCGATTGCCAGACCACGGGCCGACAGCCCGTAGGTGTGGCCCTTGCCGACAACGCGGAAATAACTCGCGCCGAGCATGGTCATGATTTCGTCTTGCTTGTCGGCCTTGTTGATCGGGTACAGCACACGGAAACCGGCATAACCCAGTTGCTCGGTGGCTTTCGGATCGAATTTCAGGTCGCCGAAATCAAAGCGGGTCGGATCGTATTTAATCTCTTCGACGGTGTTCGTCGTGATTTCATTGATTTTCACCGGTGTATCGAAGTGCATACCCTGGTGATAGAAAGACAGTTTGAACGGCGTCTTCTTGTCCGCCCACTCGGCTTTCTCGGTGAGGAAGCGAATTTTCTGATAGTCCGCAAACTTCATTTCGCGGAATTCGTTCGGCAGGTTGCTGCGCGGGGCTTCGAACTTCTGCCCGGCCAGCTCTTTAGCCTTGGCCGATACGTCGTCAAGATTGAACGCCCAAAGCTGACCGGCGCTGAGCAGGCACAGGAGCGCCGAACCCGCTACCAGAGCACTTCGCATGCGTTTGGCAGACATTTTTGCTGCATTACAGGGACTAACAATCACGAGCAACCCTCGCCGAAAACAGATCAATAAACCAACGGCCAGATGAAGTGCCTGTGGGGTTTTCGGCTGTGAACAACCGACCTTCCAGCGCACCCTTGCCAAGTTGGCGAGCAATGTTCCGACTCCGCCGGGGCAAAATGATTCCCCAATCGGATCCAGACAAGTCTCTACCTAAGCCAAAACGGATCAACGAATGTCGATCCCCGCAGCGCGCGATTATCTAGTAGCCCGGATGACAACGCATCAGGGGTAACAAAGTATTTATCGCGAAAACAGCCTGAAAACGTCGAAATTTCCGAAAAAGGTGTTTCAGCCACTGTCAGGTCTGTAACAAAAACGTAACGGGACCATCGTTGACCAGATGCACCTGCATATCGGCGCCGAATCTACCTGATGCCACAGTGCCATGCATCTGTTTCGCCTGGCTCAATAGATAGTCGAACAATTCTTCGCCCAAGGCCGGTGGCGCCGCTGTCGAAAAGCTTGGCCGCAAGCCGCTTTTGGTGTCAGCGGCGAGGGTGAACTGAGAGACCAGCAGCAATCCGCCGCTCACATCCGTCAGCGACAGGTTCATCTTGCCTTCGGCGTCACCGAATACCCGATAGTTAAGCAGTTTATGCAGAAGTTTGTCGGCGCTGGTACGCGTGTCGTCGGGTTCGACCGCCACCAGCACCAGCAACCCCTGATCGACCGCGCCAACCACTTCGCCGGCCACTTCGACCCGCGCACCGCGTACGCGCTGTAACAGCGCCTTCATGCTTCTTCGAGTGGCAGGTCGAGCAGGCGCTGAGCCATTTTGCTCGCGGCGCGCACCAACGCATCGGTGATGCCCGGTTCGGATGCCGCGTGCCCGGCGTCGCGAATCACCTGCAATTCGCTGTTGGGCCAGGCCTGATGCAATTCCCAGGCGTTGTCGAGCGGGCAGATCACGTCGTAGCGACCATGAATGATCACGCCGGGCAAGTGAGCGATCTTGCCCATGTCGCGGATCAACTGGTTCGGCTCAAGGAAAGCATTGTTGGTGAAATAGTGACATTCGATCCGCGCGATCGACAGCGCGCGCTGCGGCTCGGAGAAACGATCGACCACCAGCGGATTCGGCCGCAAGGTCGCGGTACGCCCTTCCCAGGTCGACCAGGCTTTGGCCGCGTGCATCTGGGCGATCTGGTCATTACCGGTCAGGCGTTTATGGAAAGCGTTGAGCAGGTCGTCGCGCTCGTCCAGCGGGATCGGCGCGATGTAGTCCTGCCAGTAGTCGGGAAACAGGCGGCTGGCGCCGGCCTGGTAGAACCACTCGATTTCCTGCGGACGGCAGAGAAAGATCCCACGCAGGATCAGGCCATGGACGCGTTCCGGATGGGTCTGCGCGTAGGCCAGCGCCAGGGTCGAACCCCACGAGCCGCCGAACAGCACCCATTTTTCAATGCCCAAGTGCTTGCGGATGCGCTCAAGATCTTCAACCAGATCCCAAGTGGTGTTGTTTTCCAGGCTGGCATGCGGGGTGGAGCGACCGCAACCGCGCTGGTCGAAGGTGACAATGCGATACAGGTTCGGATCGAAATAGCGCCGGCTCTGCGCGTCGCAGCCAGCACCGGGGCCACCGTGGATGAACACCACCGGCAGACCCTCCGGCGAGCCGCTTTCATCGACATACAGTGTATGGGTGTCATCGACAGCCAGATCGTGCCGGGCGTGAGGTTTGATCTGCGGAAACAAAGTCTGCATTGCGCGCTCCGTAAGGGGTCGAGGTCATCCCTGAGGGGACTTCTATTATTCTGCCGTTGGGCATCATAAACCCGATTTGCGTCAATGAGCATGCCTGTGCGCTATCGCCGTTTGTCAGCCATTAGCCTCACCGGTCGAACGCGATCCTGTGGGAGCGAGCCTGCTCGCGAAAGCGGTGTGTCATTCGGCATGGATGCTGGCTGAACGAACGCCTTCGCGAGCAAGCCCGCTCCCACAAGGGGGGTTATGCGCTGTAGTGAGATTTTGCCCAGGCCAGATAACCCTGCAGCAACTCCCTGAGCACCACCCGCGTCGGTTCGGCCAGGTCGGCGCGATAGCGGAACGGTTCGAACTCTTCCATGTAAGTGGATTGACACAGTTCCAGTTGCACGGCGTGGATGTTCTGCGCCGGGTTGCCGTATTGCCGGGTGATGTGGCCGCCCTTGAAGCGACCGTTCAGCACATGACTGAACTGATCATGGCGGGCGCAGATTGTTTCCAGTTGCGAGGCCAACTGCGGATCGCAACTGGCGCCATTGAACGTGCCGAGGTTGAAGTCCGGCAGTTTGCCGTCGAACAGGTGCGGGATGATCGAACGGATCGAGTGCGCGTCGAACAGCAGCGCGTAGCCGAACTCGGCTTTCAGCCGCGCCAGCTCCTCCTGCAAGGTGCGGTGGTACGGCGTCCAGATTTGTTGCAGATACCTCGCCCGCTCTTCATCAGACGGCTCCAGACCTTGCTGGAACAACGGAATGCCGTCGAACAACGTCGCCGGATACAGACCGGTGGTCGCCCCGGCGTACAACGGCTTGTCGTCGGACGGCCGGTTCAGATCGATGACGAAGCGCGAATATTCGGCAGCCAGGGTGCTGGCGCCCAGTTCTTCCGCAAAATCGTAGAGCTGCGGAATGTGCCAGTCAGTGTCCGGCAGGCTTTTGGCCGCCGGGATCAACCCGGACTCGACCGCCGGGGTCAGACGCACGCCTGCGTGCGGCATGCTGATCAGCAGCGGCACGCGGCCTTGTTTGAAGTTCAGAACCTTGTCCACAACCGCTCTCCTACAGATTTGATTCAACGCCGTGACGCACGACGCGCTTGTCCAGATCACCGCCGAGCCAATAGGCCAGATCCGCCGGCCGATCGATTTGCCAGGCGACGAAATCGGCGACCTTGCCGGCCTCCAGCGAGCCGTGGCTCTCGGCCATGCCCAGCGCTTGCGCGGCATGAATCGTCGCGCCGGCAAGGGCTTCTTCCGGGGTCATGCGAAAACAGGTGCAGGCCATGTTCAGCATCAGGCGCAACGACAGCGCCGGCGAGGTGCCGGGGTTGAGGTCACTGGCGATGGCAATCTTCACTTTGTGCTTGCGTAAGGCGTCCATCGGCGGCACCTGCGTCTCGCGCAGAAAGTAGAACGCGCCCGGCAGCAGGACCGCGACGGTGTCGGCGGCGGCCATGGCGATGGCGTCGTCCTCGTCCATGAACTCCAGATGATCGGCGGACAAGGCTTGATAACGCGCGGCGAGGCTGGAGCCGTGCAACGAGGAAAGTTGCTCGGCATGCAGCTTCACGGGCAGACCGAGTCGTTGTGCGGCGACGAACACCCGCTCGACCTGCGCCGGCGAGAACGCCAGGTATTCGCAGAACGCATCCACGGCATCGACCAGACCTTCAGCGGCGAGGGCCGGCAGCATCTGATCGCAGACCAGATCGATGTAATCGTCGGCGCGGTCCTTGTACTCCGGCGGCAAGGCGTGCGCCGCCAGGCAAGTGCTGCGTACGCTGATCGGCAGCGCTTCGGCCAGGCGACGGATGACTCGCAGAATCTTGCGCTCATTGGCCAGATCGAGACCGTAGCCAGACTTCATTTCCACGGTGGTCACGCCATCGCGCATCAGGCTTTTCAGACGTTTGGCGGCGCTGGCGAACAGCTCGTCTTCAGTGGCTTCGCGAGTGGCGCGCACGGTGCTGGCGATGCCGCCACCCTGCGCTGCGATCTCGGCATAGCTGACACCTTGCAGGCGCTTTTCGAACTCACCGCTGCGATTGCCGCCGAACACCGTGTGGGTGTGGCAGTCGATCAGGCCAGGAGTGACCCAGGCGCCTTGCAGATCATTGACCGCCGGGTATTCGCCGGACGGCAACTGAGTGCGCGGGCCAATCCACTCGATCAGCGCGCCCGAGGTGACGATCGCGGCATCCTCGATGATCGAATAGGCGCCGTTGGTCATGGTTGCGACGTGGCAGTGCTGCCAGAGGGTTTTCATCCCAAGTCCTCGTCTTGTTCAAAATCGTTTCGCGAGCAGGCTCGCTCCCACAGGGAAACGTATTCCAACTGTGGGAGCGAGCCTGCTCGCGAATAGTCCCTTACAGGCTCGGCAGAAGCTTCGCCGGAACCAGCTCAGTCAAACACCGCGAAGCCAGCAACTCGGTCGCCGCATTGATGTCCGGGGCGAAGAACCGGTCCTTCTCGTAAAACGCCACTTCCTTGCGCAAGATCGCCCGCGCCTGTTCCAGTTTCGGCGAGGTCTTCAGGCCGTTGCGCAGATCCAGGCCCTGCACCGCCGCGAGCCATTCCACCGCAAGAATCCCGCGGGTGTTTTCAGCCATTTCCCACAGACGCTTGCCCGCCGCCGGGGCCATCGACACGTGGTCTTCCTGGTTGGCCGAGGTCGGCAGGCTGTCGACCGAATGCGGATGGGACAGCGCCTTGTTCTCGCTGGCCAGGGCCGCCGCCGTCACTTGGGCAATCATGAAACCGGAGTTCACACCGCCATTGGCAACGAGGAACGGCGGCAGTTGCGACATGTGTTTGTCCATCATCAGCGATATCCGGCGTTCGCTCAGCGAGCCGATTTCGGCGATGGCCAGGGCCATGTTGTCAGCGGCCATCGCCACCGGTTCGGCGTGGAAGTTGCCGCCGGAAATCACATCGCCCTCGGCGGCAAACACCAGCGGGTTATCCGACACCGCGTTGGCCTCGATCGCCAGCACTTCAGCAGCCTGACGGAACTGCGTCAGGCACGCGCCCATGACTTGCGGCTGGCAGCGCAGCGAGTACGGGTCCTGAACCTTGTCGCAGTTCTGGTGCGAGGCGGACACTTCGCTGCGCTCACCGAGCAAATCGCGATAAGCCGCAGCGGCATCGATCTGCCCCTTCTGACCACGGGCGGCGTGAATGCGCGCATCGAACGGCGAGCGCGAACCCAGCACGGCTTCAACGGTGAGACTGCCGAGCGCCAGTGCACCGGCAAACAGGTCCTCACCTTCAAACAATCCGCGCAGCGCAAATGCTGTAGAAACCTGAGTGCCGTTAAGCAGCGCCAGGCCTTCCTTCGCTGCCAACGTCAACGGCGTCAGGCCAGCGATTTTCAGCGCCTCGGTCGCTTCCATCCACTCGCCCCTGTAGCGCGCCTTGCCCTCGCCCAGCAGCACCAGCGACATGTGCGCCAATGGCGCGAGATCGCCCGATGCACCCACCGAACCTTTCAGTGGAATGTGCGGGTAAACCTCGGCATTGATCAGCGCGATCAGTGCGTCGATCACCAGACGGCGAATCCCGGAGAACCCACGGCTGAGGCTGTTGACCTTGAGCACCATGATCAGCCGCACCAGCTCATCGCTGATCGGCTGGCCGACACCGGCTGCGTGCGACAGCACCAGCGAGCGCTGGAGGTTTTCCAGATCTTCACTGGCGATGCGCGTCGAGGCCAGCAGGCCGAAACCGGTGTTGATGCCGTAGGCAGTGCGGTTCTCGGCAAGGATCTGCTCGACGCAGGCGACGCTGGCTTCGATCTGCGCGCTGGCGCTGTTGTCGAGGGTCAACGTGACCGGGTTCTGGTAGACGTCACGCAGTTGGGCCAGGCTCAGTTGGCCGGGGATCAGGTTCAGCGCAGTCATTAATGTGCTCCTTTTGTGAGTTCGTCTCTTGAATAAAGAGAAACTGCCAGTCGCTCCGGAGCATTCCGTTATCCGTCGCCTCTCGTCTTTTGAACGATCCGCGCCTTGGCACGCTGGCAGGGGTAGTTGTCAGTGCAAATTCGGTAAAACGCTGTGCAGCACATTCGGCGCTTTCAACACGCTCGCCGCAGCGGCGATGTCCGGCGCCAGCCAGCGATCCTGATCGTAGGCCGGCACCGTTTCGCGCAGCAGGCGCCAAGCGACATCGGTGCCGGCGCCGAAGCGTTGTTCCTTGAGAAATTCCAGCGCCTGCGCCGCCAGCAGGTATTCGATGGCGAGGATCTGCGTGCAGTTTTCCAGCGCACGGTGCAGCTTCAGCGCGGCGTTGGTGCCCATGCTCAGGTGGTCTTCCTGCAGGCCCGAGGTGATGTAATTGTCGAGGACCGCCGGTTGCGCCAATTGCCGGTTTTCCGCGCATAGCGACGCCGCGACGTATTGCACGATCATCATCCCCGAGTTGACTCCCGGATTGGCCACCAGAAACGCCGGCAGTCCGCTGACGTGCGGGTTGACCAGGCGATCGAGGCGGCGCTCGGCAATCGAGCCGATTTCGGCCATGGCAATCGCCAGCAGGTCCGCCGCCATCGCCACCGACTGCCCGTGCGGGTTGGCTTGCGACATGACCCGGAAGTTGTCCGGCGTGCCGAGCAGCAGCGGGTTATCGGTGCAGCCGTTGAGTTCGGTTTCGACCTGTTTGATCGCATGTTCCAGTTGATCTCGCGCGGCGCCGTGCACCTGCGGGATCGAACGAATGCTCAACGCATCCTGGGTGCGAATGCCCTTGCTCGAAGCGATCACTTCGCTGCCCTCAAGCAGCGCACGCAAATTGGCGCCGACCTGCTGCATGCCCGGATGCGCTTTCAGCGCGATGATCTCGGCATCGAACGCATCGATCTGACCACGCTGGGCTTCGAAGCTCATCGCACCGATGACGTCGGCCCATTGCAGCAGCCGTGTTGCGTCGGCGATGGCCAGGCAGCTGAGGCCGGTCATGCACGGCGTGCCGTTGACCAGGCACAAACCATCCTTCGCACCGAGCGGCACAGGTTGCAGGCCCTCCTCGGCCAGCGCCTGTTGCGCTGGCACGATCTGCCCGCGATAGCTGACATTGCCGACGCCGAGCAGCGCAATGCCGATGTGCGCCATGTGGGTCAGATAACCCACCGAACCCTGCGACGGCACCTGCGGGGTGATGCCGCGATTGAGCAGCGCCAGCAGTCCTTCGACCACCCGCCGATGCAGGCCGGATTTGCCGTGGCTGTAGTTGTGGATCGCAGCGCAGAGGATCGCGCGGGTCTGCTCGTCGGCGAGAACCGGGCCGACCCCGCAGGCATGGCTGAGCAGGGTGTTGCGCGAGAGCTGGCTGAGTTGTTCATCTTGCAGGGAGACGTTAGACAAACCACCCAGGCCGGTGTTGACGCCATAGGCGCGCTCACCGCTGGCGACAATGCGCTGGACGATGCCTTGGGCGTTTTCGATACGCGCCCAGGTCTCGCTGGACAGCTCCAGCCGCGCGCCATGACGGGCGACAGCGAGCACGTCCTGCCAACGCAGGTGGGCACCGGTGATCACAATTTTTTCAGCCTGGGACATCTTTAACCTCATACCAATTCTGTTGATGCAGGTAACCCTGTGGCGAGGGGATTTATCCCCGTTCGGCTGCGAAGCAGTCGTAAAACCAGCCACCGCGGTCTGTCTGACAGATTTGGGGGCATTGTTTGGGGCGGCTTCGCCACCCAACGGGGATAAATCCCCTCGCCACAAAGGCAACTCAGTCTCAGACCACCGCCGCCCGCCGCTGCACAAACCGGTCGACATACTCGTCCGCCGGCGAATGCAGGATCTCTCTCGGCGTACCGACCTGAATCAACCGGCCATCCTTGAGAATCGCAATGCGATTGCCGATGCGCACGGCTTCGTCGAGGTCGTGGGTGATGAAGACGATGGTCTTGTGCAGGGTCTTTTGCAGGTCCAGCAACTGGTCCTGCATCTCGGCGCGGATCAACGGATCCAGCGCACTGAACGCTTCGTCCATCAGGATGATGTCGGTGTCCGCCGCCAATGCCCGGGCGAGGCCGACACGCTGACGCATGCCGCCAGAGAGCTGGTGCGGGTATTTGTTTTCGTAACCTTTGAGGCCCACAGTGTTGATCCAGTGCAGCGCGCGTTCGGCGCACATCTGCTTGCTCTCGCCGCGCACTTTCAGGCCGTAGGCGACGTTGTCGAGCACGCTCTTGTGCGGCAGCAGGCCGAAGCTCTGGAACACCATGCTGATCTTGTGCCGGCGAAATTCGCGCAGGGCGTCCCTGTCGTATTGCAGGATGTCCACGCCGTCGACGAGGATCGCCCCGCTGGTCGGGTCGATCAGGCGATTGAAGTGGCGCACCAAGGTGGATTTGCCCGAGCCGGACAGGCCCATGATCACGAAAATCTCGCCGGTGCCGATGCTCAGCGACAGGTCGTTGACCCCGACCACGCAACCGGTTTCGTTCAGCACCTGATCCTTGGTCTTGCCCTGACCGACCATGGCCAGCGCATCCTTGGCGCGGTTGCCAAAAATCTTGAAGACGTTTTTGACTTCGATCTTGCTCACGGTTGCGTTGCTCATTTGCTCACCTCATGCCGTGGCCGACCGTATGCCTGAGTAATGCGGTCGATGACCACTGCGAGAATCACGATCGCCAGACCAGCCTCGAGGCCACGTCCGACGTTGAGGGTCTGAATCCCCACCAGCACATCTTCACCGAGGCCACGGGCGCCGATCATCGAGGCGATCACTACCATCGACAGGGCCATCATGGTGGTCTGGTTGATCCCGGCCATGATGCTCGGCAGGGCCAGCGGCAGTTGCACACCGAACAGTTGCTGCCAGCGGTTGGCGCCGAACGCGTTGATCGCTTCCATCACTTCGCCGTCAACCTGGCGAATACCGAGGTCGGTCAGGCGAATCAGCGGCGGCGCGGCGTAGATCACGGTGGCGAAAATCGCCGGGACCTTGCCCAGGCCGAACAGCATCAGCACCGGAATCAGGTACACGAAACTGGGCATGGTCTGCATGATGTCGAGCAGCGGCATCAACACCGAACGCAGGCGATTGCTGCGGGCCGAGAGAATCCCCAGCGGAATACCGATCAGCACTGAGATGAGCGTCGCCACCATCATCAGCGCCAGGGTCTGCATGAGCTTGTCCCACAGGCCGACCGCGCCGACGAGGAACAACAGACCGACGATGACGGCCGTCGTTACCACTTTGCGCGTGGCGTGCCAGGCGACGACACCGACGATCGCCAGCATCAACCACCACGGCGCCGCGCGCAGCAGACCTTCGAGGTTGACGATGGCCCAGAGCAGGGTGTCGGAGATGTGGCGGAACACATCGCCGTAGTTGGTGACCAGCGAATCGACCCAACCGTTGACCCAGTCGGCGATGGAAAAGGTAAAGCTTTCGGGAAACATAAGAGACTCTCAATCAAGGGGTTGCGATCAAGCGTCCGGCTGCCGGTGGCGGCAGCCGGAATGGCTCGACCTACAAGGCCGCGTCGATCTTTTTGGCTGCGTCTTCGCTCACCCATGCGTGCCAGACTTCAGGATGTTCCTTGAGAAAGATTTTCGCCAGTTTTGGCGACTCGATGCGCTCCTTGGCCATGCGCCCCAGGTTCTGGTTGAGCAGGTCGATCGGCAAGTTGACCTTCTCCAGCACGGCGACCAGTTCCGGCGCTTCGTCATGGAAGGTTTTCGACAGGCCGACCTTGGTGCTCACGGTCTTGTCGACGCCGGGTTTTTCCTCAAGCTTGACCAGATCCACCTGCCCCATCAGCGGGGTTGGCGACCAGTAATAAAACAGGATCGGCTCGCCACGCTTGTAGCTCGACAGCACGGCTGCATCCAGCGCAGGTCCGGTGCCCGGACGGAAGTTGGTGTAGCTGTTTTCCAGGCCATAGCTTTTCAGCATTTCGCTGTTGTCGAGTTCGCAGGTCCAGCCGGCCGGGCAATTGTAGAAACGGCCCTTGGACGGCTCTTCGGCGTCCTTGAACACGGCGGCGTATTTGCCCAGGTCAGCGATGTTTTTCAGGTCCGGTGCTTTCGGTTCCAGCTTGCGCCTGGCGTCGCCTTCGATCACGTAGCGCGGCACATACCAGCCTTCGATTGCACCCACCACCGGCGCGCCGACACCGACGACCTTGCCGGCCTTCTCGGCCTTGTTCCAGACCTCGCTGCGGCCGACCCACTCTTCGGCGAACACTTGAATGTCGTTGCTGCTCAGGGCGTTTTCCATGGTGATGGAATTGCCCGGCAGGCTGTCGGTCTTGCAGCCGTAGCCTTTTTCCAGCACCACTTGCATGACGTCGGTCAGCAGCATGCCGCTTTCCCAGTTCAGGCCGGCGAATTTCACCGGTTTGCCCGATTCGCACCAGCCGGCAGCCTGGGTCGCGCCGGCACTGGCCAACAGGCCCATGGACAGCAGTGTGGTCAGCAGGGTCTTGTTCGATTTCATTGTTGTGACGCTCCTAATCATGAATGGGCTTACGGCAGTCAAGAGGCATCCAGCCTGTCCACGTCCAATTCAGGCCTGCGCCGCAGCGCGACCGGCCCCGCTTGTTTTAGGTTGTACAACGCTGTTCTGCTCGACCGGCAGAATCAGGTGATCGGGCACTGCGCTGTGCCATTTTTTTGCGCAGACGTAATAGACGGCAGCGGGCAGCAGCAGACCGATGATCCAGGAAATGTCCACGTCACCGAGGGCAGCCACCAGCGGCCCGGTATAGAACTTGGTCGAGATGAACGGCAGCTGCACCAGCACGCCGAACACATAGACGCCGATACCCAGCAGGTTCCAGCGGCCGTAGCGACCGTTCGGATCGGCCAGCGCCGGCACGTCATAGCGCTCGCGGGTAATGCAGTAGTAGTCCACCAGGTTGATCGCGCTCCACGGCGTGAAAAACGCGAGCAGGAACAGGATGAAAGACTTGAACGCACCAAGGAACGAATGCTGGCCGAGCAAGGCAATCAAGGTTGCCGCGCCGACGATAAACAGCACGAACACCAGCCGCTGCAAACGCGTGACCTGCAAGTGGCCGCGAAAACCACTGATGATGGTCGCGATGCACATGAAGCTGCCGTAGGAGTTCAGCGTCGAAATGGTGACCTTGCCGAACGCGATGCTGAAATACAGCAGCGCAGCGGTGGCGCCGGTGCCGCCCAGACCGACGATGTAGGCCACTTCATGTCCGGCGAATTGACCGTTGGCCGAGGCCGCGGCAAACACCCCGAGAATCATCGCAACCTGAGCGCCCACCACCGAACCTGCACCGGCGGCAAAGAAGGTTTTGACCGCCGACGTATTGCTCGGCAGGTAACGGGAGTAGTCAGCGACGTAAGGCCCAAAAGCAATCTGCCAAGAGGCGGCGAGCGATACCGCGAGGAGGAAACTGCTCCAGCTGAAGTGGCGAATTTGCAGGAGCGCGCCCACGTCGGTCTGGCTCATCAGCCGCCAGAACAGGAACACGAAGGCGATCACGCCAATGACACTGGCGACGCGGCCGATCCAGTGGATCACGCGATAACCGAGCACCGTCACCAGCACGATCACGCTGGCAAAAATCAGGATGCCAACGCTGTCGCTGACGTTGAACAACTGGCCCAGCGCCTGCCCGGACAGCACCGTACCGGTGGCGGTGAAGCCCAAGTACATCAGGCACACCAGCACGATGGGAATCGCCGCGCCGTAAACGCCGAACTGCACACGACTGGAAATCATCTGCGGCAAGCCCAGTTTCGGCCCTTGCGCCGCATGCAGCGCCATCACGCCACCGCCGAGCAGTTGCCCGATCAGCAGACCGATCAACGACCAGAACACATCGCCGCCCAGCACCACGGCCAGGGCCCCGGTGACAATCGCGGTGATCTGCAGGTTGGCGCCCATCCACAGGGTGAACTGGCTGAACAGACGACCGTGTCTTTCCGCTTCCGGGATGTAATCGATCGAACGCCTTTCGATCAACGGTTTGCTGCCTGCACGATCGGTGTTAACAGCCATGATTCAACCTCTGTGGATTGTTCCGGGTTTTGTTTTTTTGGCTTTTTGTAGGAGTGAGCCTGCTCGCGATGGCGGTGTGTCAGTCAGCACATTTGCTGAATGTGCTGGCCTTATCGCGAGCAGGCTCACTCCTACAGGGGAAAGCATTACTTTCCAGTGATCATCGGCAGATTCAGCCCCTGCTCTTTCGCGCAGTCGATTGCGATCTGGTAGCCGGCATCGGCATGGCGCATGACCCCGGTAGCCGGATCGTTATGCAACACGCGCGCGATGCGCTCGGCCGCTTCATCGGTACCGTCGCAGACGATCACCATCCCCGAATGCTGCGAGAAGCCCATGCCGACACCGCCGCCGTGGTGCAAGGACACCCAGGTCGCACCGCTCGCGGTGTTGAGCAGCGCATTGAGCAATGGCCAGTCGGACACGGCGTCGGAGCCGTCCTGCATCGATTCGGTTTCGCGGTTGGGACTTGCGACCGAGCCGGAATCGAGGTGGTCGCGACCGATCACGATCGGCGCCGACAACTCGCCGCTGCGGACCATTTCGTTGAAGGCCAGACCCAGCTTGGCGCGCAAGCCCAGACCGACCCAGCAGATACGCGCCGGCAGACCCTGGAAGCTGATGCGCTCGCGGGCCATGTCCAGCCAGTTGTGCAAATGCGCGTCGTCGGGGATCAGCTCTTTGACCTTGGCGTCGGTTTTGTAGATGTCTTGCGGATCACCCGACAACGCCGCCCAACGGAACGGGCCGATGCCACGGCAGAACAGCGGACGGATGTAGGCAGGTACGAAGCCTGGGAAATCGAAGGCGTTTTCGACGCCCTCTTCCTGGGCCATCTGACGAATGTTGTTGCCGTAATCGAAGGTCGGGATGCCTTGCTTCTGAAATTCCAGCATGGCTTTGACGTGCACGGCCATCGACTGCTTGGCAGCCTTGATCACCGCGGCCGGTTCGGTCTTGGCGCGGGCGCGGTATTCGTCCCAGCTCCAGCCGGCCGGCAAGTAACCGTTGAGCGGGTCGTGGGCGCTGGTCTGGTCGGTGACCATGTCCGGACGCACGCCGCGCTTGACCAGCTCCGGGAGAATTTCCGCGGCGTTGCCGAGCAGGGCAATCGAGATGGCTTTGCCTTCTTTGGTGTATTTGTCGATGCGCGCCAGGGCGTCGTCGAGGTCTTTGGCTTGCTCATCGACGTAACGGCTTTTCAGGCGGAAATCGATGCTGACCTGCTGGCATTCGATGTTCAGCGAGCAGGCGCCGGCCAGGGTGGCGGCCAACGGTTGTGCGCCGCCCATGCCACCGAGGCCCGCGGTCAGCACCCAGCGACCTCTAAGGTCAGCGTTGTAGTGCTGGCGGCCGGCTTCGACGAAGGTTTCGTAGGTGCCCTGGACGATGCCCTGGCTGCCGATGTAGATCCAGCTGCCGGCGGTCATCTGGCCGTACATGGCCAGGCCTTTGGCGTCGAGTTCGTTGAAGTGTTCCCAGCTCGCCCAGTGCGGCACCAGGTTGGAGTTGGCGATCAGTACGCGCGGCGCGTTGCTGTGGGTTTTGAACACACCGACCGGCTTGCCCGATTGCACCAGCAGGGTTTCGTCGTCGTTCAGGTTAGTCAGGCTCTCGACGATCTTGTCGTAGCATTCCCAATTGCGCGCAGCACGACCGATGCCACCGTAGACCACCAGCTCTTTAGGGTTCTCGGCGACTTCCGGGTCGAGGTTGTTCATCAGCATGCGCAGCGGCGCTTCGGTCAGCCAGCTCTTGGCGGTCAGCGTGTTACCGCGTGCAGCACGGATTTCGACGTCGCGATACTTTGTGGTTTTCCGGGTATTGTCAGTCACGAAAAAGACTCCTCAGCGATCAATTCAAACCAACCCTGGCAGCGGGCAGCAGCCTGCGCGCATCAATGCGCGACAAGCGAATCAGTGGACGCTGCGGAGAGTCTCGAGCGACTCATACGCATACGTCTTTACTTGTACATACAAGCATATGCAATCAAGCGGCCAACTTGCTGAAGGGCTGTTCAAGAAAAATTGCGCCCGAGGCTGGAGAACGCCTGGATCAAGGGTCCTGGCGTGAATGAAATTTTCTTCGCAGATATTTTGGGGAGGTTGGGATTGGCTGCGAGAGCGTGGTATTGCGCCACGCTGGGGCGTTCGGTAACAAGTTGGTGCGCGGAGGGAAACGGGAAGTGTGAACGCGATTGTGGCGAGGGGATTTATCCCCGCTGGGTCGCGAAGCGGCCCCATTCTCGATTAAAAAAGCGGTCTGCTGCGCAGCCCAACGGGGATAAATCCCCTCGCCACAGGGGTGTGTTCAGTTTTTGAGGAGTTCGATCACGCAGCATGCGGCGTTGGTGGAGACTTCGACCAGCCCGCTGTTGCCGTCCAGTTGCAGGCAATCATGCCGACCGAGCTGCGAAACACCGTCGCCAACACGCACGTCCATCAGCTCACTGATACTGAACACCAGTACCGTCCCCGCCGAACTGAAAAACCGTTGCTCGCCATCCAGCCACTGCAACCGCGCGCTGTAACGTTGCGGCGCATAAATCAGATTGAAGTCGCGAATCGCACCGCCGAGCAAGGTGCACGACACCTGGCTTTCGCCACTGAAGGCGAACGGGTCGAGGGGTAACAGTGGACGGGTATCGTCACCGTCGACACACAGGGTCATGCCGTCACCCTGTAACACGGTGATCACTCGCTCGTAGCCGGCGAAGGTCGAAAAACCGCCCGATTCGGCGATGTCGGCAATCGACAGGCGCCAGCCGAAACCGTCCAGGCCAGCACCCGCGTCGCGGGTGATTTCTTCAGTGCTGCCGCCGCCATTTTTCCACGGCATGCGCGGGTAGCCTTCGGCGCGGAGAACCTTCACTTCATATTTCATTTATGGAACCGCCCTTCCAGACGATGACGCGAACCCGGATGGATCAAACGCGCCGCCGTCACCGGCTGACGCCCCGACCAGGTACGCCGGCGAATCAACAGGCACGGCTCGCCTTTTTCAATTTGCAGCAGTTTGCACTCGGACGGTTCGGCGAGGATCGCCTCGACCACATGTTCGCCTTCGGTCAGCGGCGCCACCTGATTCAGATAGGCATAAGGAGTTTGCAGGGTGAAGTCCTGCTTGAGGTATTCCGGGGCGACCAGTGCGTTGACGAAACGGTCTTCGATTTGCACGGGAATGTCGTTTTCGTAATGCACGATCAACGAGTGAAACACTTTCTGCCCTTCGCGCATGTCCAGCGCCAGTGCGCGCTCGGAACCGGCGGCCTCTTCTTCCAGCGTGATGACCTGGCAGGTGTGACGGTGGCCGCGCGAGGCGATTTCGTCGGCGATGTTGTGCACTTCGAACAGCGCGGACTGGCTCTTCGGCTCGGCGACAAACGTGCCGACGCCCTGCATGCGTACCAGCAGACCGTCGGCGGTCATTTCGCGCAGGGCACGGTTGATCGTCATGCGGCTGAAACCAAGTTGATTGACCAACTCGCTCTCGGATGGCACGCGGTAGTGCGGCGGCCAGTTACCGCTGTCGATCTGCTGGGTGATCATCTGTTTGACGCGGGCGTACAAGGGCGCCGGACTGTCGCCCATGTTCGCGGCCAACGGAGAGACTGGAGGCGGAGTCGGCACGGTTGATCCCTGTTCATTGGATGAAAGTGACTAGCTTGCCGGAGTTTACCGGGCAGGCAAACGTCTGTATATGTATATACAAATAACACACGATGGGGTGCTGAACCATGTCCGCCTTCTTTGCCGAACGCGCGCTGCTGCCTAACGGATGGGCCAACAATGTACGTCTCGAGGTCAGCGCCGAAGGCCTGCTGACCCGCATCCAGGCCGATTCCACTGCAGATGGCGCCGAACGGCTGAGCGGGCCGTTGCTGCCGGGAATGCCCAATCTGCATTCCCACGCTTTCCAACGGGCAATGGCGGGTCTGGCCGAAGTGGCCGGCAATCCGAACGACAGTTTCTGGACCTGGCGCGATTTGATGTATCGCCTCGTCGGAAAAATCAGCCCCGATCAGCTCGGCGTCATCGCCCGGCAGTTGTACATCGAAATGCTCAAGGCCGGTTACACCTCGGTCGCCGAATTCCACTATGTGCACCACGACAGCAACGGCCAGCCGTACGCCGATCCGGCGGAACTGGCCTTGCGCATCAGCCACGCCGCCAGTGAAAGCGGCATAGGCCTGACCCTGCTGCCGGTGCTCTACAGCCATTCCGGTTTTGGCGGTCAGCCCCCGAACGACGGCCAGCGCCGTTTCATCAACAGCACGGAAAACTACCTGAACCTGCAATCGCGCCTGCAGCCGTTACTGGCACAGCAAAAGGCGCAGTCGCTGGGGCTGTGTTTCCACTCGTTGCGCGCGGTGACACCGCAGCAGATCAGCGAAGTGCTCGCCGCCAGCGACAAACAATGCCCGGTGCACATCCACATCGCCGAACAGCAAAAGGAAGTCGACGACTGCCTGAACTGGAGCGAGCGTCGTCCACTGCGATGGCTCTTTGAGAACATCGAAGTCGATGAGCGCTGGTGCTTGGTCCATGCGACCCACGCCAATCCGGAAGAGGTCACGCTGATGGCCAAGAGTCGCGCCATCGCCGGCCTGTGCCTGACCACCGAAGCGAATCTGGGCGACGGGATTTTCCCGGCAGTGGATTTCCTCGCGCAGGGCGGGCGCATGGGCATTGGCTCCGACAGCCATGTATCGCTCAGTGTGGTTGAGGAACTGCGTTGGCTGGAATACGGCCAGCGCTTGCGCGATCAACGGCGCAACCGCTTGTATGGCGCGGATCAGCCGATGGTTGGGCGCACGCTGTATGACGCCGCGCTGGACGGTGGCGCGCAGGCGCTGGGGCAGCCGATCGGCGCGCTGGACGTGGGCAAACGTGCGGACTGGATCGTGCTCGATGGCAACGATCCGTATCTGGCGACGGCCTCGGGTGACGGGATTCTGAATCGCTGGTTATTTGCCGGCGGCGATCGCCAGGTGCGCGATGTGCTGGTGAATGGTCAGTGGGTGGTGCGCGATGGACGGCATGCCGGTGAAGAAGACAGCGCGCGAGCTTTCACCCAGGTCCTGCGCGATCTTTTAGGCTAGCGCAAAATGAACTGTGGGAGCGGGCTTGCTCGCGAAGAGGGCGTGTCAGTCAACGGATTTGGCGACTGACACACCGCTTTCGCGAGCAAGCCCGCTCCCACATTTGTTTTGTATCGCGGCTTAATTCGAAGTTTTGGCCATCTGCCGATCCGACGCCCGCCAGATCAATCGCGTGGTGTCGTAGCCCTGCTGACGTGCCTTGCTCAGCAACTCTTCACGGATTACGCCATTGACGGTCGGTGTGCGTGACAACAGCCACATGTACTTGCGGCTCGGGTCGCCGACAATCGCGGTCTTGTAATCGTCGCTGACGTACAGCACCCAGTATTCGCCCTTCGCCACACCGGGGATCAGGCGCGAAAACCAGTTATCGAACTCGACCCAAAGCTTGTCGGTCTTGCCCGGGACTTGTGGATAAGCCGTGCCTTTGGCCTCTTCCCACTGCCAGTCCGGCGTCAGGCAGCGATTGAGCACACCGATATTGCCGTCAGGCTTGAGCGTGTAATGCGCTTCGGATTGTGCGCAATGGCGCTGGAAATACATGGGCAGACGCGCCAGCTCGTACCAGGTCCCTTGGTAACGTTTCAGATTGACGCTGTCGACGGTCTTCGGCGCCAACGGGTCCACGCCGGAAGTGGCGCAGCCGGCCAGTACCAGGCCGGCAAAAAGGATCAGCAATAACCGCTTCATTTTTCTTCTCCGTGGGCGCGAAGCCCCGGTTTACTTCAGGCCTTGGCCGGAAAACATCAACACTTTGTCACCAGCATACTGCACGCTGATAAAGCTTTTCTGGTCGCCCCAGGTGCAGCTGGACATACCGAGCGCGCCCGAGCAATCAGTCGGTTTGCCGAGGAGGGTCTCCACGTCTGACTTGGCCATGCCGGCCGAGAGCTTCGAGTAGTTTTCCTGATTGACCTTGCTGCATGCGGCCAACAGCACGCAAAACGACAGCAGGGCGAGAGATCGCAGCGACATGGTGTAACTCCTGGAACGAGGGGGGATGGCATGGTGCCAACCAGAAGCTTAGAAGAGAAAACCCTCATCTGGTTCCGTGGGCGGACGGCTATTTATTTGCCCGCCCGTCTGGCTTTTTTCGACAAATCAAAAACTTCGTGACGCTGTCGAGCATTTCGTCGACTTTCGTCGTAGCCGCCTAATCTTTGGCGCGGCGCGGTCGAAATAAGAGCAGCGCACAGCCGCCGGATATGGCAAATTGCCGCGCTTTCTTGACCAGTCCCTTCGCGGTAGTTCATTCAATGACCAGAAACATGAAATTCAGCCACAAGATTCTGCTGGCTGCCGCCCTTGTGGTGGCTGTTGCGTTCGCCTGTTTCATTTTATTCAACGACTATCGCCAACGCGAAGCGCTGGGCAGCAGCACCGATTCGACGATGCAGGAACTGGGCAGCCTGACGTCCAGCAACATCCAGACCTGGCTGGACAGCCGCATTCAGTTGCTGCAATCGTTGTCCCAGCAAGTCGCAGTGGACGGCAACGCGCCCGCCAGCCTGAAGCGCATCATCGATCTGCCCGCCTACACCGGCAATTTCCAGCTCAGCTATTTTGGCGGCGCGGACGGCGTAATGTTCTCGGTGCCGGCCGGCAACCGTGCGCCGGACTACGACCCGCGTGCCCGCGGCTGGTACAAGGCAGCCAACAGCGCACAACAGACCATCGTCACCGAACCCTACATCGCCGCCTCCTCGGGCAAACTGGTGATCACCGTCGCCACGCCGGTGCAGCGCCAGGGTCAGATGCTCGGCGTCGCCGGTGCCGACATCGACTTGAGCAGCGTCAGCGCGATCATCAACTCGCTGAACTTCGACGGCCACGGCCATGCGTTCATTGTCAGTGCCGAGGGCAAAATCCTGATCCACCCGGACAGCAAACTGGTGCTCAAGACGCTCGCCGAGGCCTATCCGAACGGTGCACCGCAAGTCAGCCCGGGCCTCAAGGAAGTCGAATTCGACGGCAAGACCCAACTGGTTTCCTTCACCCGCATCAACGGCGTGCCGTCGGCCGACTGGTACGTGGCACTGGTACTGGATAAAGACACCGCGTTCTCGATGCTCAGCGAGTTCCGCACGTCGGCACTGATCGCCATGGCCATCGCCGTGCTGATCATCATCGCCCTGCTCAGCCTGTTGATTCGGGTCCTGATGCAACCACTGCTGACCATGGGCCGTGCCATGCAAGACATCGCTGAAGGCGAAGGCGACCTGACCAAGCGTCTGGTGATTCACGGCAACGATGAATTCGGCGCGCTGGGCACGTCGTTCAACCGCTTCGTCGAGCGCATCCACACCTCGATCCGCGAAGTGTCCTCGGCCACCGGCCAAGTCAACGAAGTTGCCCTGCGCGTCGTCGCTGCTTCGAACTCGTCAATGTACAACTCCGACCAGCAAGCCAGCCGCACCAACAGCGTCGCCGCGGCGATCAATCAGCTCGGCGCCGCGGCCCAGGAAATCGCCCAGAACGCAGCACTCGCCTCGCAGCATTCCAGCGACGCGCGCAGCCTGGCGGTTGACGGTCAGCAGGTGGTGGATAAAACCATCCAGGCCATGCAACAACTGTCGGCGAAGATCAGCGATTCCTGCGGCAACATCGAAACCCTCAACAGCAACACGGTGAACATCGGCCAGATTCTCGAAGTGATCACCAGCATTTCCCAACAGACCAACCTGCTGGCGCTCAACGCCGCGATCGAAGCTGCGCGCGCCGGTGAAGCCGGGCGCGGTTTTGCCGTGGTTGCCGATGAAGTGCGCAATCTGGCGCACCGCACCCAGGATTCGGCGCAGCAAGTGCAGAAGATGATCGAGGAATTGCAGGTCGGCGCCCGTCAGGCCGTAACCATCATGACCGAGAGCCAGCGCGAGAGCGAAAGCAGCGTCGGCATCGCCAACCAGGCGGGCGAACGCCTGGGCAGCGTGACCCAGCGCATCGGTGAAATCGACGGGATGAACCAGTCGGTGGCCACCGCGACCGAAGAGCAGACGGCGGTGGTCGAGTCGATCAACGTCGATATCAACGAGATCAACACGCTTAATCAGGAAGGCGTGGAGAACTTGCAGGCAACGTTGCGCGCGTGTTCAGACCTTGAGCAGCAGGCGGCGCGGTTGAAGCAACTGGTCGGCAGCTTCAGGATATAGGCTGCTGGCACTGGCCTCTTCGCGGGCAAGCCCGCTCCCACAGGGATCTTCGGTGTTTACGCGATTTGTGTTCCACCACAAAACCCTGTGGGAGCGGGCTTGCTCGCGAAGGCGGCCTCAATGGGCACACCTCAACATCGAATACACTGATCAGCTCGCACTGACGCCGGACTGAATTAAGACTAAACTCAGTCCGATTCCACTTGGCGAGCTAATTCCATGAAGCTTTCAGCACAAATCAAACCTATCAGTTATCTGAAAAGTCATACGGCAGAGATTGTCAAAACGATCACAGAAAGCCGCGAGCCACTGGTGATCACACAAAACGGCGAAGCCAAGCTCGTGGTCATGGACGTTAAAAGCTTTGAAGAACAGGAAGACACGATGGCCTTGCTGAAATTACTGGCAATGGGCAATCGGGAAATCGAGGAAGGCAAATTCGATGACGCCGAGAGGGTATTCTCGGAACTGGACAAGGCCGATCTGCAATGAAGTTAAGGGTCGTCATTCTCCAGTCAGCCCAAACCGATCTCAAAGAACTGCGCACCTATCTCATCAAACAATTTTCAAATGCAATCTGGCAAATCACCTGCGCCGATCTCAAGACTGCCATTAACGGCTTGGCTGACTCGCCTTTTTCCAGATCAATTCCGGAAGAAATCGAAAAGCTCAACCTCGGCCAGTACCGGCAAATAGTTTCGGGAATGAATCGGGTGATTTATGAGGTGCGGGAAAAAACTGTCTACATCCACATCGTTGTCGACACTCGAAAAAGCTTACCTGCACTCCTGATGAAGCGATTGTTACAAGGTAATCCTTGAATTAAAAACGCGAGCCAGGCTGCGAAAGAAACTCCAATTCCTCAGCCGTAGACTCCCGCCCCAACACCGCGTTGCGATGCGGAAACCTTCCAAACCGGGCAATCACCTTCTGATGCCGTTCGGCATAGTCCAGATTATCGGCGAACACCGCCCGCTCCGCCTCCGGCTGTTCAGCCACCAGTTCGATAAACCGGGAAACCGCCTCATTCTGCACCGCGAGGTTTTCGCAGTGTTCGAACACCAGATAAATGAATACCCGCTGAATCGGTTTCAACTGTCGATCAAAATCCGCCGCTATACCTTGCGCGACGAGTTTCTGCGCAAGCAGGTCGCCGGAAAAGGCTTTGGGGGTGTCGCGATAGATCATGCGCGGCAGCTGATCGAGCAGCAGCACCACGGCCAGCCAACCTTCGGGACGTTGCGTCCACTCGGTCAATTCGCCGGCCAGGGCCTGATCGACAAAGACCCCGAACCGCTCACGCGCTTTGAGGTCTTGGCTTTTTCGCTTGCCGAACCACAACTTGCCCTTTTCGGCCGCTACTTCGTTCGCTGATTCGGCGTGTCCGAACCACCAGTCGAGCAACGGCTGCCAGGGCGCGTGCATGGTTTATTCCTTGTGGTAGGCCGTGGCGCGGGCGACTTCTTCTTTCGAGCCGAGGAACACCGCGACGCGCTGGTGCAGGCCTTCCGGCTGGATGTCGAGGATGCGCTGGTGACCGTCGGTGGAGGCACCGCCCGCTTGTTCGACGAGGAACGACATCGGGTTGGCTTCGTACATCAGGCGCAGCTTGCCCGGCTTGGACGGCTCACGGCTGTCGCGCGGGTACATGAACAGACCGCCACGGGTCAGGATGCGGTGCACGTCAGCGACCATTGCCGCGACCCAGCGCATGTTGTAGTTCTTTTTCAGCGGGCCTTCTTCGCCGGCCAGCAACTCGCCGACGTAGCGCTGCACCGGGGCTTCCCAGTGACGCTGGTTGGACATGTTGATCGCAAATTCCTGAGTGGTTTCAGGAATGGTGATGTCTTCGTGGGTCAGCACGAAGCTGCCCATTTCGCGGTCCAGGGTGAAGCCTTTGACGCCGTCGCCCAGGGTCAGTACCAACATGGTCTGCGGGCCGTAGATCGCGTAACCGGCAGCCACTTGCTGGGTGCCTGGCTGCAGGAAGGCTTTTTCGTTCAGCGGCTCGTTCTGGCTCAGGTATTCGTTAGGGCAACGCAGTACCGAGAAGATGGTGCCGACCGGCGCGTTGATGTCGATGTTCGACGAACCGTCCAGCGGGTCGAATACCAGCAGGTAGGCGCCCTTCGGGTATTTGCCCGGGATCTGATAGGCATTGTCCATTTCTTCGGACGCCATGCCGGCCAGGTGACCGCCCCACTCGTTGGCTTCGAGCAGGATTTCGTTCGACAGCACGTCGAGTTTCTTCTGCACTTCGCCTTGTACGTTTTCGGTGCCCATGCTGCCCAGAACACCACCCAGGGCGCCTTTGGACACGGCGTGGCTGATTTCCTTGCAGGCACGCGCCACCACTTCGATCAGGAAGCGCAGATCGGCAGGAGTGTTGTTGCTGCGGGTCTGCTCAATCAAATAGCGACTCAAGGTAACGCGGGACATGGACGGCTCCGGTGGAATGGGGGGCTAAAAACCCGCGCAGTTTACAGGGAGTCTGAAAACCTAGCGAGCGAAGACGCCGGCTAACGTGCGCCTGGGTGTATTTGCCTGTATGAGACGTGATTGTCGGTGGAGAGTTCAGGTGTCGGATTCAGCGTAGTTCGAAACGAGGCGGCGGGGGGGGCGAGTGATGCGACAGTTTTGGTCTTTTGTTGGTAGGTAGATCGCTATCGCGAGCAGGCTCACTCCTACAGGGACCGCTTTCCACCTGAAGAAATGCAGGCCACTGTAGGAGTGAGCCTGCTCGCGATCGGATGCGCAGCATCCGCCTTGTCAGGTATTGGCAGGAGGCTTGCGCAACAGGCTGAACGCCATCGCCCCCAGAAATACCACACTGAGCAGCAGCACCGCCCACAACCCGATCTTCTTCCAGTGGGTCTCGGCCACCGCAGCCGTCGTCGCCGTCGAGGTCTGTGTGAGCACGGCTTCGCTCTGCACCGTCGCCTTGCCCAACGTCGCCAGTTTCTCTGGTTTGAAATCCGGAATCAGCGTCGCCAGCGGCAGATTCGCCGTTTTCACGCGAGGATTACCCACCGCCAGGCTGTAAGGTCCATCGCCACGCGCGAGGAAAATCACCTGCGTCGCCCGCACCGCATATTTCAGGTTCGGCGCCTGTTCACCCAGACCGCCGCCGCGCTCATCCACGGTCAGCTTCAACTGTTGCACGGTCTGCCCGTAGAGCTGCAATTCGTTCTGCACCACGTCCTGAGCGTTCTGCGTCAGGCGATAGAGCAAACCGCTGTTCAAGGTCTGCCACGGCAGGCTGCTTTCGCGGCGGCCGGCCAGTGTCACCGGTGCCAGACTGTTCGACTGCCGGATCTCAACCTGCACCCGTTCGACGTTCAGTCCCATCGGCAATTGCCAGGTGTATTCCCCGGCCCTGGTACTGCTGCCGGCCACTTCCTGCGACCAGACCAGCGGTAGCGGGACGTTGCGCGGATCGCTGCTTTTCAATTGCGCCGAGGTGAGGGTCGGCGCCGAATTCGGTGAATCCCACAACAGGCGCAAATAGCGCGCGGACTGCCCCGGCAAGGCCACTTCGTGTTGTTCGATCCGCTCATCAGAGAAGGTCAACCGCGCCACTTGCCCCTCACCCCACGGCTGCCAGTGCTGCAAATCGTCACTGGCCTCAATGCTGAACCGCTGGAAGCCGTCGCGCTCACTGGTCCAGTCGAGGACCAACTGCTGCAGTGGCGCCTTGATTGCGCTGGCATCCAGCAGCCAGCCCCGCAACACCTCTTCGCCTGCCTCCAGTTGCGAGGATGGCTGCACTTCGACCAGCGTGCCGCTGGTCGTCGATTGCACGCGCACGTTCGGCGCGCGCTCGCTGGCGTCGGCGGCGTTGTACAGCGGGAACCACTTCACTTCGTGCAGCTTGCCGTCGTCGCGGGTCTGCGCCGATTCGCGAGCCAGGGCGTAGGCCTGCGCTTCGCCGGCGGCGTTGAACACCCGCAAGTCGCTGAGATCGGTCTGGCGCGCCTGCAACTGCACGCTCAACGGCAGGTCGAGGCGATACCACGGGCCGTTACCGCTGGTTGCCAGCGGCACCTGCGTGGCGAAGTCCGCCGGTTTTTCCTGGGCGCCGGCCAGCATCACCACGCCCAACGCCAACCAACCCAGATTCAGCATGCGACTCAAGATACAACTCCTTCGGTTTCCGGCGCGGGCTTGTCCGCCACCGGTTCAGCTTCAACACGCTTGGGCGGCAGCGGTGCGAAGTAGCCCACCACCAACAGCAACACGCCGACGCCAATAAACGAAACGATCCGGGCGAGGCCGCCACGGTTGCTCAGTTCGACAAAAACCAGTTTCGCCACCACCAGCGCAATCAGCGCCGCGCCGATCAGCCACACTTCGCGGCGATGGCGCAGATGCCCGCCGATCATCAGCCCCAGCGCCATCAGCGTCCAGACGATGGACAACCCGGCCTGCACCAGCATCGAGGCGAGCAGTTGATCCAGCTCGAAAGGGATCGCCGCCCAATGGTGCGCGGCACGGGTCACCATTGCGGTACAGAAGGCGAACAGCGAAACCCCGGCGATCAGTTGCGTAGCATGATCGGCGTAATCCTGACGGATCGCCCATTGCACCACCGCACGACGCGACCAGACATACACGCCGAACAAGGCGAACAACAGACCCAGCTCCAGCGGATTGAGTAGCGGCACGTAAGGCAGCGGTTCGGCATTGCCATCGCTGACGCTGTTGGCCAGCCAGAACCACGCCAGCATCAACACCGCCAGCGGCGCGGCAGCGTACAAGCGGTACTCGCGGGTAAACGTGGCGACCGGCCACGGCCCACTGCGCGGTGCGGCCATCAGCAGCAGATACACACTTGGGAGAATCGCCCAGCCCAGCCAGCGCCAGGCGTTGTATCGCTCGGACAACAGCAGCAGGCCATAACGCAACTCCAGCGCCAGCACGCCTATCAGCAGCCAGCAGCCGAGTACATGCGCCGCGCTCAAAGCCCGGGCCGGCAACATCGGCGCCAGCCGTCGCAGGCTGAAGACATGCACCGCGAATACCGCCGTCCACGCCAGCCAGCCGAAGTCGGCCGCCGGGTGATAACGCGCATGCCAGGCGCCGAGCAAGACCAGTGCCGCGGCCGGAATCAGCGCGGTGCAAAGCAGACCCAGCGCCGGCCATTTCAGGCGCAGCGCCAACAGCGTCCACAACGCCACACTGAGCGCCGCGGCCAGCAGCAACCACGGGCCTTGCAGATTCGCGGGGGCAAAACGCAAGATTTCGCTGAGCCACGCCAGCGTCCACCAGCCACCCCCCCACACCAGCAACACGGCCGACAAGCGCTGCAAACTCAACGCATCGAACGCCGTGGCATGCTTGCCCAGTTGCAAGCGCCACGCACCGATCATCGCCGCCAGCCCCAGTACCAGCGGCGTCCAGAAGCCACCATGGGCCAACGGTTTCAATCCTTCGCTCGACAACGGCCCAAGCCATTGCGGACCGGCGAGCAAGAACGCCGCGCCGCCGATCACCTGTAACAGCAAACCGAAAACAAAACTGACCCGCTGCTGCAGGTACAGGCTCAGCCAGATAATCAGCACGCCACTGGCAGCCCACACCGCACTCGCGGTCTGCCACGGCAGCACGAACAGCACCGCCAGATTGATCAGCACCAACCCCGCCAGGAGCACCACCGGCAGACCGCGCAGCAGTCGCACATCGCCGCGCACCATGTCATCGCGAGCCGCCAGCAACATGCCGGCGATTAACGCCAGACCGATCAACGAAGCGCTGAGCAAACCGCTCCAGCCGGCGCTGAACACGGCGCTCGAACCCTCGCCCGCCCCTTGCAGGCGCAACAGGAACAACGCCCCGCCAAGCAATTGCACGCCGAACGCAGTGAACAGGAACGTGCGCGATTGAATGCGCAGGCCGACCAACAGCGTCACCAACCCGGCCAGCGCCCAACTGATTGCCGTGCCCTGAATGAAGAAGAACAGCGGTGCCAGCAGATACAGGAAGGTCAGCCCCAGACAGGCGAGCACCGGCAAGCCTTGGCGCTCCCACAGCGATGCCTGCTCTGGCGCGGCCTTGCGCAGTTGAACGAAGCTGAACAATAACGCCATGCCGAGCATCAACGCGCCCAGCGGCGCACCGTCGAGCAGGCTGCTTTCGCCGGCACGTAATTGGCTGAGAAATGCCAGCGCCGAACCCAGTTGCAGCAACAAGGCAAAGACCCGGGCGAATGGCCGCTGTTGGCGCAAGCCGAGCCAGAAAATCCCCGCGCCTTCGACGGCCCACGCCGCCGAGGTCCAGCGCGCATCGAGCCCCAGCGGAATCGCCAGACTGGCGAAGATCACCCCGAGCGCCAGACAGGTTTCCCCCAGCAACACCGCGCGTCCGCCCATCAGCACTTTGGCCAGCGCCATGTAAATCATGCCCAAGGCCAACGCACTGAAGGCTGCCGCGAACTCCAGGTGCTGCACCAGCGCGAACTGCAAACCGAAACCCACGATCGGCGGACCAAAGAGCATTGTACCGTCGACATAATCGCCCTTGCGCGCCGACCAGTGCAGCAGCGCCTCGCGGTCGCTATCCGCCGGCGCGTCCGGCATGTCGAGCAACTTGCGCCGGGCAAACAGCAGGCCGATGGCCAGGTACATGAGAAAAAACAGCAGCAGGAATGGCTCGGTGCTCCACAACAACTGCGGCGTATACGCGCGCAGCCCCCAGGCGAAACCAATGCCGAAGGTGCCAACGAAACCGATCAGATTCAGCAGGCGCCAGGCCTTGAACCAGGCGATGGCGAGAATGCCTGCGTTGAGCAGGGCGAAATAACTGAACAGCGCGACATGGTTGCCGGCGCCGGTCGAGGTCAGGATCGGCGCAGCGAAGCCGCCCAATGCTGCCGCCGCCGCAAGCCCCGGCGCATCCTGGGTAATCGCCAGAATCGCCGAGAACACCGTCACTGCCACCAGCAATCCCAGCGCTGCCGAAGGGTCGAGCAATGGATGCAAACGCATCGCTGCGAACACCGTCAGGTACAGCACCGCGATGCCGGTGCCCTGCAGCATCAACGCGTAGTTGCTGTTGCGCCGGCGCAGCCACCAGCCCAGCGCGAGCAAGCCGAGCGCCGCGGCAGCGACCCCGGCGTACCGCAACTCGATCGGCACAACCATACCTTCAGTGGCATAACGCAACAGAAAGGCCAGGCCGAAGAACAACAGCACGACACCGACACGCAGCACCGTGTTGCCACCGAACAACCAGTTGCGCGCGGCGTTGATGCCGCGCTCGATCAGATTCGGGCCACGCGGTTCGGCAGGTTTTTGTGGTGGTTCAACAGGCGCCGGCTCGGCGCGCCAGACATCGGCCGGCAACGGCTGGCTGGTCTCGCGGGCAGCAGTGGTGATCGGTTCGAGTTCCGGCGGCAGTTCCCAGATCAGCTCAGAGACTGGGGCCGCGGCCTGATCGGCCACCTCGACGGATTCGGCGATTGACTCGGCTTCAGGTTCCACACTCGGCGGTGCCGCCGCGTGCGTGGGTGAACCCTCGAGCACAAACAGACGCTGGGCCACGCCTTGCAACGCCTCTCGCACCTGCTCAAGTTGGCGCTGTTGCTCCGCCGCCTCGGTGCCAAGGCGCGCAATGCGTAGCGTCTGGCCGACGACCAGGCCCAGCAGCGCACCCAGCAGCGCGGCGGTGAACGATTCGTCGAGCAGTCCGCCGAGCACCAGCCCGATCAACATGAACATCCATTGCATGGTCGATATCCCTAAGCGGCCCCGAAGCGGGGCGAGTCCGGCGATGGCTTCAGTCTAGGCAAATTTCCATTGTGGGAGCGGGCTTGCTCGCGAAGGCGGTGTGTCAGTCGAAATCAAATTGACTGACACACCGCCTTCGCGAGCAAGCCCGCTCCCACAGGAGGACTGCGGTGACTGATGCCTCCGGTAACCGGCGCTCAGTATATCGATCTGGCCCAACAAACGTTGGGCCTTGCGCACATTTGCTGCGGAAAGTTACTCCAGCGCTTTCCAGATATCCGTGGCGTACTCGCGAATCGTCCGGTCCGAGGAGAACCAGCCCATTCGCGAGGTGTTGAGCACCGCCGAGCGCCACCAGTTATTCGAATCATGCCAGTGCGCTTCAACGCGTTTTTGCGCTTCCCAGTAAGAATCGAAATCGGCGCAGACCAGGAAGCGGTCGTAATCGATCAGCGAGTCGATCAGCCCGGTGTAGCGCGAGGTGTCGTCCGGCGAGAACACCCCGCTGCGAATCGCTTGCAACACATCGTTGAGGCGATGGGACGCGGCGATGTCCGGCAGCGCACTGAACTCGTGGTTCTGCTTGCGCGCTTCTACCTGCTGGGCGCTGAGGCCGAAGATGAACATGTGCTCGGCACCGATGCGTTCCGCCATTTCCACGTTGGCCCCATCGAGGGTGCCGATGGTCAGCGCACCGTTGAGGCCGAACTTCATGTTGCTGGTACCCGACGCCTCGAAACCGGCAGTGGAAATCTGCTCGGACAAGTCCGCCGCCGGAATAATGCTCTCGGCCAGGCTGACGTTGTAGTTGGGCAGGAACACCACTTTGAGCAAGCCGCGCACCGTCGGGTCGTTGTTCACCACCCGGGCGATGTCGTTGGTCAGCTTGATGATCAGTTTGGCCTGGTGATAACTCGCCGCAGCCTTACCGGCGAAGATTTTCACTCGCGGTACCCAGTCGACTTCCGGCTCGGCGCGAATCGCCTGGTACAGCGCCACGGTGTGCAACAGGTTGAGCAACTGCCGTTTGTACTCATGGATGCGCTTGACCTGCACATCGAACATCGCCGCCGGATTGACGGCGATGCCCAGCCGCTCGTGAATCAGATAGGCCAAGGCTTTTTTGCTGTGCAGGCGCTGCTCGGCGAAGGCTTTGCGGAACGCGGTTTTCTCGGCGAACGGCTGCAAATCGAGCAGGCGTTCTTCGGGATTGTCGAGCAGGTCCGGGCCGAGGGCGTCGACCAGCATCGAGGTCAGTTCCGGGTTGGCCTGATACAACCAGCGGCGGAAGGTGATGCCGTTGGTCTTGTTGTTGATTCGCTCCGGGTAGAGCTTGTGCAGTTCGGCAAACACGGTTTTGCGCATCAGTTGTGTGTGCAGGCCGGACACGCCGTTGACGCTGTGCGAACCGAGGAACGCGAGGTTGCCCATGCGCACCCGGCGACCGTTGTCTTCTTCGATCAGCGACACCGCGCGCAGCACGTCGAAATCGTGAATGCCCTTGGCCCGCAGCGAATCGATGTGCTGAGCGTTGATCAGGTAAATGATCTGCATGTGCCGAGGCAGCATGCGCTCCATCAAGCCTACCGGCCAGGTTTCCAGCGCTTCCGGCAACAGCGTGTGGTTGGTGTACGACAGTGTATCGACGGTGACTTGCCACGCGGCGTCCCAGGCCACGTCATAAACGTCGACCAGTTGGCGCATCAGCTCGGCGACGGCAATCGAGGGATGGGTGTCGTTGAGCTGAATCGCAGCGTGATCGCCCAGGGTCAGCACCGAGGTGTGCATGTTGCGATGGCGACGCAGCAGATCCTGCAGCGAGGCGGCGACGAAGAAGTATTCCTGACGCAGGCGCAGTTCCTGGCCGGCTTCGGTGCTGTCTGCCGGATAAAGGACGCGGGAGATACTCTCGGCGCGGGCCACTTCGGCGACGGCGCCCAAGTGGTCGCCGGCGTTGAAGCGCTCCAGGTGCAGTTCTTCCATGGCGCGGGCGCGCCACAGGCGCAGGGTGTTTACGCTCGCCCCACGCCAGCCAACCACCGGGGTGTCATAGGCAATCGCCCGCACGGTTTCTGCCGGCGACCAGACCTGGCGGGTTTTGCCATTGGCGTCGGTGACCGTTTCGACGCTGCCGCCGAAACCGATCGGGTAAACCACTTCCGGCCGTTCGAATTCCCAGGGGTTGCCGAAATCCAGCCAGTGCTCGGTTTGCTCCTGTTGCCAGCCGTCGACAATCGCCTGGCGGAACAAGCCGTGCTCATAACGAATGCCGTAGCCATGGCCGGCGATGCCGAGGGTCGACATGCTTTCCATGAAGCACGCCGCCAGACGCCCGAGGCCGCCATTGCCCAGCGCCGCGTCGGGCTCCAGCAAGCGAATGCGCTCCAGATCGACGCCCAGTTCGGTCAGCGCTTCACGGGCGACGTCGAGCAGACCGAGGTTGCTCAGGCTGTCGTAGAGCAGACGACCAATCAGAAATTCCAGCGAGAGGTAATAAACGCGCTTCTGGCCTTTGCGGTAGATCTGCCGCGTATGGTCCATCCAGTGCTCGACCATGTGATCGCGCGCAGCCAGGGCGATGGCTTCGAACCAGTCATGGTCAAAGGCGTGATCGGGGTCTTTGCCCACGGCGTAGGTGAGTTTGGTCAGGACGGCGTCGCGGAATGCGGCCACCTCTGCTTCGCGAACTAGTGGTTCTTGAGTCATCAATAAGACCTCGAGCGAGCGGGAATTGTCTGAGCCTAGACGGTCTGACCGACGGTATTGGCTCTGGTTCGGCAGCATTTCCTCGGACTGTGCGACAGTCCGACATAACCTTGGCGGATGAGCCAATGAATGCAGGGGCCGTGCCGTCGTACCGGGCAAAATGCAGTGCACAGAAAAATATCCGGCGAAAGGTTGTTCAAAATTCCACCCGTCCCGGTATGATCGCGCGCCCTGATGCATACACGCTTGGTAACTCCCGATGATGAAGCCCAACCTGATCGCCGCCGCCGAGATTGATCGTCTCGATACGTGGGCCAAATACTCGGCGCCGATGTGCGGCTCGTGTATCTCCAGCTGCTGCACGCTGCCGGTCGAGGTCAAGATCAAGGACCTGGTGCGCATCGGCGTGGTCGACGAATTCGAACTGGGCGACCCGCCGAAGAACATCGCCAAGCGTTTGCAAAAGGAAGGTCTGGTCGAGCGCTTCAATCAGAAATCGGGGATTTTTACCCTGCAGCGCATGAGCAACAACGACTGCTATTACCTCGATCGTAAAAGCCGCTTGTGCACCATTTATGACAAGCGCCCGGACACCTGCCGCAACCACCCGAAAATCGGGCCGCGGCCGGGGTATTGCGCTTATAAACCGAAAGAAGTCGAGCGTGTGCAGAACTTCCGGGCGATCGAGAAGTTTTGATCGCAGCTGAAATTTGCGGCGACTGATCGGCCGCCTTCGCGAGCAGGCTCGCTCCCACAATGGATATCTGGTGCGCACAAAATCTGTGCTCACTGAAGATCCCCTGTGGGAGCGAGCCTGCTCGCGAAGGGGCCGCCACCAGCACTGCATAAACCCAGACAAACAAAAACGCCCCCGGTCGCGAGACCGGGGGCGTTTTTTATTCCAGGGCTAAATTACGCCTTGGCTTTCTTGGCAGCGCGGGTACGCTCGCTTTCGTCGAGGATCTTCTTGCGAAGACGGATCGACTTAGGCGTGACTTCGCACAGCTCGTCTTCCTGGATGTATTCCAGAGCCTGTTCCAGGGTGAACTTCACCGGTGGAACCAGAGCGATGGTTTCGTCTTTACCCGAAGCACGCATGTTGTCGAGCTTCTTGCCCTTGGTAGGGTTGACGCCCAGGTCGTTGTCACGGCTGTTCTGACCAACGATTTGACCGTTGTAGATCTCCTGGCCGTGTTCTACGAACAGCTTGCCGCGAGCCTGCAGGGTTTCCAGCGAGTAGGTCAGTGCCTTGCCGGTTTCAACCGAAACCAGAACGCCGTTCTGACGGCCGGACATGTGGCCCGACTTGACGGTGTCGTAACGATCGAAGATCGAGGTCAGGATGCCAGCGCCGTTGGTCAGGGTCAGGAACTGGTTACGGAAACCGATCAGACCGCGAGCAGGGATGTTGTATTCCAGACGAACACGGCCCTTGCCATCCGGCACCATGTTGCTCAGATCGCCCTTACGCAGGCCCATCTCTTCCATCACCTTGCCCTGGGATTCTTCAGGGATGTCGATGGTGACGTTTTCGAACGGTTCCTGCTTGACGCCGTCAACTTCACGAATGATCACTTCAGGACGGCCCAGGGCCAGTTCGAAGCCTTCGCGACGCATGGTTTCGATCAGTACCGAGAGGTGCAGCTCACCACGGCCGGAAACCTTGAACTTGTCAGCGGTATCGCCTTCTTCAACGCGCAGTGCAACGTTGTACAGCAGCTCTTTGTCCAGACGGTCCTTGATGTTACGGGACGTCACGAACTTGCCTTCCTTGCCGCAGAAAGGCGAATCGTTAACCTGGAAGGTCATGGAAACGGTTGGCTCGTCGACGGTCAGCGGCTTCATCGCCTCGACCGTGTCCGGGTGGCACAGGGTGTCGGAGATGAACAGCGAATCCATACCGCTGATGCAGACGATGTCGCCAGCAGCAGCTTCTTCAACGTCAACGCGGTGCAGACCGTGGTGACCCATCAGCTTCAGGATACGGCCGTTGCGACGCTTGCCATCGGCACCGATCGCGACAACCGGAGTGTTCGGCTTGACGCGACCGCGAGCGATACGGCCAACACCGATAACACCCAGGAAGCTGTTGTAGTCCAGCGCGGAAATCTGCATCTGGAACGGACCGTCACGGTCAACGGCCGGAGGCGGAACGTGATCAACCACCGCTTGGTACAGCGGAGTCATGTCTTCCGCCATGGCGGTGTGGTCCAGACCGGCAATGCCGTTCAGGGCCGAAGCGTAAACAACCTGGAAGTCCAGTTGTTCTTCGGTAGCACCGAGGTTGTCGAACAGGTCGAAGATCTGATCCAGAACCCAGTCCGGACGCGCGCCTGGACGGTCAACCTTGTTGATCACCACGATTGGACGCAGGCCGGCTTCGAAAGCCTTCTTGGTCACGAAACGGGTTTGCGGCATAGGGCCGTCTTGAGCGTCAACCAGCAGCAGAACGGAGTCGACCATCGACATTACGCGTTCAACTTCGCCGCCGAAGTCGGCGTGGCCCGGGGTGTCCACGATGTTGATGTGGTAGCCGTTCCAGTTGATGGCGGTGTTTTTCGCCAGGATGGTAATACCGCGCTCTTTTTCCTGGTCGTTGGAGTCCATCACGCGCTCGTCGTTGAGCTCGTTGCGCTCCAGGGTGCCGGATTGACGCAGGAGTTTGTCTACCAGGGTGGTCTTACCATGGTCAACGTGGGCAATGATGGCGATGTTGCGTAGATTTTCGATCACTTGTGTATCTCGATCAGAGGATTCGGTTTGCTGACAAGTCTTGGCAGCGATTAGCAGTAGTGTCCGGCATGGCCGTTACAGCTTGACGGCGGTGTCGGGGGGCCGGTGACGCAGGCCACAGGCAAACAGCCCCGGGCACTTAGCTCGGTCGATAAACGCGCACATTGGCATGCCCCTCACTGAGCAAATGGTGAGCATGCAGGCGACTCATCACGCCTTTGTCGCAATACAGCAGGTACTGGCGAGTAGGGTCCAGTTCCTTGAAACGTGCGTTCACTGCATAGAACGGCATCGTCTGTACTTCTATGCCAGCGAGTTCCAGCGGGTCATCCTCGGCGGCATCCGGGTGGCGGATGTCGATCACGATCTGACCGGCCAGCGCTTCGCTGACTTCTTCAATCTGCAAATCCTGGCCCAATTCGTCGATCACCCGATCGATCGGCACCAGCTTGGCGTTGGCGAGCGCACGCTCGAGCACCGCCATGTCGAATTCTTTTTCTTCATGCTCGACGCGACCGCGCTTGGCGGCGGTCTTCGGGTTGACCGAAATCACCCCGCAGTATTCCGGCATGTGCCGGGCAAAATCGGCGGTGCCGATCTCGTTGGCCGTGTCGATGATGTCCTGCTTGTGCGCGACGATCAGTGGACGCAGGACCAGTTTGTCGGTCACGCAGTCGATCACCGACAGGTTTGGCAGCGTCTGGCTCGACACCTGGGAAATCGCTTCGCCAGTGACCAGCGCATCGATGTGCAGGCGCTCGGCAATCTCGGACGAGGCGCGCAACATCATACGCTTCAAAACCACGCCCATATGACTGTTATCGACTTTGCCGAGGATTTCGCCCAGCACTTCCTCGAACGGCACACTGACAAATAGCACGCGTTGCGAGCTGCCGTACTTCTTCCAGATGAAATGCGCGACTTCCATCACGCCCAATTCATGGGCACGCCCGCCCAGATTGAAGAAGCAGAAATGCGCCATCAGGCCGCGACGCATGATCTGGTAAGCCGCCACGGTGGAGTCAAAGCCGCCGGACATCAGCACCAGCGTCTGCTCCAGCGCACCGAGCGGATAGCCGCCGATGCCGTTGTGCTGGCTGTGGATCACGAACAACCGTTTGTCGCGAACTTCGATACGGACTTCGATTTGCGGCGCCTTGAGGTCGATTCCGGCAGCGCCACACTCGCGACGCAACTTGCTGCCGACGTACTTTTCGACGTCCATCGAGCTGAAAGGATGCTTGCCCGCACGCTTGCAGCGCACCGAGAAAATCTTCCCGGCCAGCGCATCGCCGTAGTGCTGCTTGCACTTTTCGGTGATGTCGTCGAAGTCGCCCAGCGGGTACTCGTCGATCTGCAGAAAGTGCGCGATGCCCGGCATGCACGTCAGGCGCTCGCCCATCTCTTTCAAGGCTTTGGGGTCGGTAACGCGGGTTTCCAGTTCGAGATTGTCCCACACACCGCTCACCACCACGGCCGGGTCCAGGTCACGGAGCACGGTGCGGATGTTCTTGGCCAACTGGCGGATGAACTTCGTCCGGACAGGTCGGCTTTTGATGGTGATCTCGGGGAAGACTTTTACGATTAGTTTCATGAAAACAGCGCGCGAACGGCCAGCCGAAAAAGGGGGGCGCGGATTATAGCGGAAATTGCTCAAGGTTTAACCAGTTAATGTGCAGAAGGTTTTGCGCGCACCAAAACGGGTCATTTTCGACTGGAGACGCTACATTAGAGGGCGAGATTTTCCGCAATCCAGCGCTTTGCACCTTAATAGGGGTGAATTTGCGGCAAAAAACCCATGCTGGGGCACTGGCATGCAATTTGCTCCCTTGTGAGGCAGGTTGCCTTGGCAGAGTATTCGCGCCGGCATCACCCATATTTAAGGGCATCCACTACCCAGCCCTAAGCCACCCGGAGGACAGTATGTCGAAGACGGTTCAACTCATCAAAGATCATGACGTCAAGTGGATTGATCTGCGCTTCACGGACACCAAAGGCACTCAGCACCACGTGACCATGCCGGCTCGCGATGCGCTGGATGAAGACTTCTTCGAAGTCGGCAAAATGTTCGACGGCTCCTCCATCGCTGGCTGGAAAGGCATCGAAGCCTCCGACATGATCCTCATGCCGGTTGACGAAACCGCCGTTCTCGACCCGTTCACCGAAGACGCCACGCTGATCCTGGTGTGCGACATCATCGAACCTTCGAGCATGCAAGGCTACGACCGCGACCCACGTGCGATCGCCAAGCGCGCCGAAGAACACCTCAAAGCCACCGGTATCGGTGACACCGTGTTCGCAGGTCCAGAGCCTGAGTTCTTCATCTTTGACTCGGTGAAATTCAAGTCGGACATCTCCGGCTCGATGTTCAAGATCTACTCCGAGCAAGGTTCGTGGATGTCCGACCAGGACGTCGAAGGTGGCAACAAAGGCCACCGTCCAGGCGTCAAGGGCGGCTACTTCCCGGTTCCGCCGTTCGACCATGACCACGAAATCCGTACCTCCATGTGCAACGCGCTGGAAGAAATGGGCCTGACCGTCGAAGTTCACCACCACGAAGTGGCGACCGCCGGCCAGAACGAAATCGGCGTCAAGTTCAACACCCTGGTGAAGAAAGCCGACGAAACCCAGACCCTCAAGTACGTTGTGCACAACGTTGCTGACGCTTACGGCCGCACCGCGACCTTCATGCCGAAGCCACTGTACGGCGACAACGGCTCGGGCATGCACGTACACATGTCGATCTGGAAAGACGGCAAGAACACCTTCGCTGGCGAAGGCTATGCCGGTCTGTCCGATACCGCGCTGTACTTCATCGGCGGCATCATCAAGCACGGCAAGGCCCTGAACGGCTTCACCAACCCGGCGACCAACTCCTACAAGCGTCTGGTACCAGGCTTCGAAGCACCGGTCATGCTGGCCTACTCGGCTCGCAACCGTTCCGCTTCGATCCGTATTCCTTACGTGTCGAGCCCGAAAGCCCGCCGTATCGAAGCACGTTTCCCGGATCCGGCAGCCAACCCGTACCTGGCCTTCGCAGCACTGCTGATGGCCGGTCTGGACGGTATCCAGAACAAGATCCACCCAGGCGACGCTGCTGACAAAAACCTGTACGACCTGCCGCCTGAAGAGGCGAAAGAGATCCCACAAGTTTGCGGCAGCCTGAAAGAAGCCCTGGAAGAGCTGGACAAGGGCCGCGCGTTCCTGACCAAGGGCGGCGTGTTCTCCGACGACTTCATCGACGCTTACATCGCGCTGAAATCGGAAGAAGAAATCAAGGTTCGCACCTTCGTACACCCACTGGAATATGAGCTGTACTACAGCTGCTGATCCGGTAGCGCTGCGTAACGCGGCGTGACAAAAAGAGGCCTTCTTCGGAAGGCCTTTTTTATTGCCCGGATTTTATGGCCAACCAAGCCCCCTGTAGGAGTGAGCCTGCTCGAGATCGCGGTGGGTCATTGAAAAAGCTGGCGACTGACACGACGCCATCGCGAGCAGGCTCACTCCTACAGGGGATTTGTGGCGGCTGAATGATTCTGGATATGTTCCCAGTTGGGCCAACCGCCGCACCTGGCCTATGCTGCTATCCATCGTTTCCAACCCCGGTCGATTTCATGGGTCGCACCTTGCTCTTCCTTCTGCTGCTGACCGCCCTGCCCGCCGTCGCGCAGATCTACAAGTACACCGACGCCAACGGCAATACCGCGTACAGCAACCAGCCGCCGGACGGTGTGCAGGCACAACCGGTCGAGCTGCCGCCGCTCAATCGGGTCGAGCCGCAAACGCCGAGTGCGGCACCTTCGCCCGCCGCCGGCGAGCGCCAGGCGCCGCGCAATGCCTATGAGATTCTTGAGCTGGCCGGCCTGCCCGGCGATGAAGCCCTGCGCGCCAACAACGGCACCTTCACCGTCACTGTACTGATCAAGCCGCGCCTGCAACCGCCGCATCAGCTGAGGCTGGTACTCGACGAACAACCCTATGGCCAGCCAAGCAATGTGCCGGTTCTGCAATTGGTGAATATTGATCGCGGCGAGCATCGGCTGGCCGTACAGGTGATCGACGGGCAAACCGTCATCCAGCAGAGCGCGCCCGCCGTCTTCACCGTGCAGCGGGTGCACACGCCATGAGGGGTTTATGGCTGGTCCTCTGCTGCCTGGCCCTGCCCGCTACGGCGCAAGTCTTCACCTACGTCGACGCCCAAGGCAATCGTGTCTACACCGATCAGCCGCGAGCCAACGCCCAGCGGGTGCCGATCGCGACCAGTAATCGCATGTCGGCGCCGACCGCCACTGCGCCGAGCGCCCCGGCCAGAAAACCAGCGCAACAGCCGCCGTTCCACTACGACATGCTGCGCATTCTGATTCCCGAACCCGACGCCACCATTCGCAGCAGCAGCGGCGAACTGATCGTCAGCGTCACCAGCGAACCCGGCCTGCAGAGCGGCCATCGCTATCGCCTGCTGCTGGACGGCAAAAGTACCGGTGAGCCTGGACTCAGCCCGGTGTTCCCGCTGGCCAACATCGATCGTGGCAGTCATAACCTTTCGATTGAAATTCTCGACGCCCAGGGGCGGACGATCGAACGCACGGCCAACCAGCCTTTCCACATGCTGCGCATCTCCCTGGCGCAGAAACGCCAGGTCAAACCCTGCGTTGCCGATGACTATGGCGTGCGTCCCGAATGCCCGCTGAAAGATAAACCGCCCGAGCCGAAAAACCCCTTCCTGCGTTTCTTCTAACGCGCTTGTGCATAGCGCACTATATTGGTGCAACAACTCGCGACGTACTCATATCCCAACCCATTTTGGTTCGAAACTTCCCGTTTGAGCTGGCTCCGTGCCATACAAACGCGCGTCAAACGCCTGTTTCAGGCGCCGAACGCTTCTTTTCGGAGCCTTGGTTTGGTTTTTGCATTTTCCTTTTATCAGCGCTTTGTTCTCGCGCACGCCTTGCTCCAAAAGGGGTCCAGATGACCATAAGCGACGCAATCCACCGTTTGCTGCTCGACAACCTGACCACGGCGACCATCCTGCTCGATGCCGAACTGCGCCTTGAGTACATGAACCCGGCGGCAGAAATGCTCCTGGCCGTGAGCGGCCAGCGCAGCCACGGACAATTCATCAGCGAGCTGTTTACCGAATCCCCCGAGGCGCTCAATTCTCTGCGCCAGGCCGTGGAGCAGGCGCACCCGTTCACCAAGCGCGAAGCGATGCTCACTGCCCTTACCGGACAGACCCTGACGGTGGATTACGCGGTAACGCCGATCCTGAGTAACGGCGCGACTTTGCTGCTGCTGGAAGTTCATCCCCGGGACCGCTTGCTGCGCATCACCAAAGAAGAGGCGCAACTGTCCAAGCAGGAAACCAGCAAGATGCTGGTGCGCGGCCTCGCCCACGAAATCAAGAATCCGCTCGGCGGCATCCGTGGCGCCGCGCAACTGCTGGCCCGCGAGCTGCCGGAAGAAAGCCTGCGCGACTACACCAACGTGATCATCGAAGAGGCCGACCGTCTGCGCAATCTGGTCGACCGCATGCTCGGCTCGAACAAACTGCCGTCATTGGCAATGTGCAATGTCCACGAAGTGCTGGAGCGCGTCTGCCATCTGGTCGAAGCCGAAAGCCAGGGCTGCATCACCTTGGTGCGCGATTACGATCCAAGCATTCCCGACGTATTGATCGACCGCGAACAGATGATCCAGGCCGTTTTGAATATCGTGCGCAACGCCATGCAGGCGATCAGTAGCCAGAACGAGCTGCGCCTGGGCCGCATCAGCCTGCGCACCCGCGCCATGCGCCAGTTCACCATTGGCCACATCCGCCATCGCCTGGTGACCAAGATCGAGATTATCGACAACGGCCCGGGCATCCCGGCAGAACTGCAGGAAACCATTTTCTTTCCGATGGTCAGCGGTCGTCCGGACGGTACCGGGCTGGGCCTGGCCATCACCCAGAACATCATCAGTCAGCACCAGGGCCTGATCGAGTGTGAGAGCCATCCAGGCCACACCACCTTCTCGATCTTTCTGCCACTGGAACAAGGAGCCACATCGACATGAGCCGTAGTGAAACCGTGTGGATCGTCGATGACGACCGTTCTATCCGTTGGGTTCTGGAAAAGGCCTTGCAGCAGGAAGGCATGACCACCCAGAGTTTCGACAGCGCCGATGGCGTGATGAGTCGTCTGGCCCGGCAGCAGCCGGACGTGATCATTTCCGACATTCGCATGCCGGGTGCCAGTGGCCTGGACCTGCTGGCGCGGATTCGCGAGCAGCATCCACGGTTGCCGGTGATCATCATGACCGCGCACTCCGATCTGGACAGCGCTGTCGCCTCCTATCAGGGCGGTGCCTTCGAATACCTGCCCAAGCCCTTCGACGTGGATGAAGCGGTGTCGCTGGTCAAACGCGCCAACCAGCACGCGCAGGAGCAGCAAGGCCTGGAAGTCGTTCCCGCGCTGACCCGCACCCCGGAAATCATCGGCGAAGCGCCGGCGATGCAGGAAGTATTTCGCGCCATCGGCCGCTTGAGCCACTCCAACATCACCGTGCTGATCAACGGCGAATCCGGCACCGGTAAAGAACTGGTTGCCCACGCCTTGCATCGTCACAGCCCGCGCGCAGCCTCGCCGTTCATCGCGCTGAACATGGCGGCGATTCCCAAGGACTTGATGGAGTCGGAGCTGTTCGGCCACGAAAAAGGCGCGTTCACCGGCGCGGCAAATCTGCGCCGCGGACGCTTCGAACAGGCTGACGGCGGCACGCTGTTCCTCGATGAAATCGGTGACATGCCCGCCGACACCCAGACCCGCCTGTTGCGCGTACTGGCCGATGGCGAGTTCTATCGCGTTGGCGGTCATGTCCCGGTCAAGGTCGATGTGCGCATCATCGCGGCGACGCACCAGAATCTGGAAACCCTGGTTCACGCCGGCAAATTCCGTGAGGACTTGTTCCACCGCCTCAACGTGATCCGCATCCATATCCCGCGCCTGTCTGATCGTCGCGAAGACATTCCGACCCTGGCCAAACACTTCCTCAGCCGCGCCGCGCAGGAGCTGGCGGTCGAGCCGAAGCTGCTGAAAAGCGAAACCGAGGAATACCTGAAAAACCTGCCGTGGGGCGGCAACGTACGGCAGTTGGAGAATACTTGCCGCTGGATCACCGTGATGGCTTCCGGTCGCGAAGTGCATATCAGCGACCTGCCGCCGGAACTGCTCAACCTGCCACAGGACTCGGCCCCGGTGACCAACTGGGAGCAGGCGCTACGCCAGTGGGCCGACCAGGCCCTGGCCCGCGGCCAGTCGAGTCTGCTCGACAGCGCAGTGCCGGCCTTCGAACGGATAATGATCGAGACGGCGCTGAAGCACACCGCCGGGCGTCGGCGTGATGCTGCGGTGCTGCTGGGTTGGGGGCGTAACACCCTGACGCGCAAGATCAAGGAACTGGGCATGAAGGTTGATGGTGGGGATGATGATGAGGGGGAAGAGGGTTAATCCGCCTTCGAATCTTCGTCGACACTCATAGCCCATTCGCGAGCAGGCTCGCTCCCACAGGGGACTGCATTTCAACTGTGGGAGCGAGCCTGCTCGCGAAGCTTTTAGGCCACCGTGCACCGCATCAATGCACAATGACCCGTGATCGCGCATAGCCGCATCGCCATCCCGACATCTAAAAGCCCCTGAAAACGCACGCGTCAATAAGCGAAAGCCCCAGATTCCGGGGCTTTCGTTTTGGCGATGCGATTTTTTGTTTCCGCAGATTTAAACCTGGCACGCCCCCTGCAATACCTCTCACAGGTGATTCGTTTCACCACCCGTTTCGGGGACCTTGGTACAGGCAGGCCGGGGATTCCCCTCTTTACACCGGGTCGCACCGCCGCGCGATGCGTCCACCCTTTTGGGATCCTTGGTACAGGCAGGCCGGGGGTTCCCTCTTTATACCGGGCTTACGCGACAAGCGAAGCCCACGCTTTTGGGAACCCTGATACAGGCAGGTCAGGGATTCCCGCTTTTTCATCGCCGTTCGCGCCACGTTAATCAAACCGTGGCCGCTTGGGCAAATGATGCAAGGGCTGGTGTTGCGCCGTTGGGTCAAATTTTCTTGTTTCCTCTTCGAGCCTTTCCAGCATTCTCCCTGGACTGGGCTCAGCGAACGCGATTTCTCGCAAAGTTTCTTGCTCACCCAGACTTGCCTTTTCGAAATGCTCAAGAAAGGACCAGACTCGGCGCTGCAAAAGTGCGCGCTCGACGAGGAACTCAGGCGTACGGATCAGATCCCTGATTTTTTTCATCATCGCAATGTTCGTCTGGTGGGTCAGCGAGCCCCAAAGGGCAATTTTCGCGGCGTGTTGCGCCTGTGGAATATTGTGCATCCAATGATCGATCACCAGATCGTGCGAGGATTTTCCCAACCAGAAATCTTTACCTGTTTGCCGACGTGCAGCGATTAACCGCCGAAAAGAGGCAGGGTCAGAAATCAGCGCGCCGGTCAGATCCAGCTCTGTTCTGAGTTCAACGGTTTCGGGGATAGATCTGATCAGGCTATAGGCCAGATCCAAACGTGTCCTGGGAATTTCGGGTGTCACGCCGTCCGGGAAGCTATTTATCCGAGTACGGCTAAGATCGACTTCCAGCAACGCCGTCATTCCCTGCAATGAGGGTGCTATCGCAAGCGGAGTTTGCGATAAGTTCAATATCTCAAGTCGCGACGGACCGTTCTGCAAACCGAGCCCGAGCGGTGGCGCGGATATGTCGGTATAGGACAGATCCAATATTCGCAAATCAGACATGTGGGTGACATCAGGCGCATGGCGCAATTCAGGATTATGGTAAAGATCAAGCACCTGTAACCGAGACGCTGCGGGCGCATTACCCAGTCCGAGAGGCACAAAGAGTAAATCACAAGAACGTGCGCGCAAGACGCGCAACTCGGTCATTCCCTGCACAGAAAGAGTCGGCCAAATACTGCAGTTCGTCAGGCTCAACTCCTGCAAGCGGGTCAACCGCGTGAAATGCTCAGAATTGGCCGGCAGCAAGAGCCGGCTGTCCTGCATCATCAATACGCTCAACGCAGGAAGTTTATTGATCTCGGCAAACAGCTCTTGGCTCTTGCCCCTGAATCCGCGCACGTCGAGGGATTCAATGTGGGGAAACATCGAGAATAAATTTTCCAGACTTCTCGAGGGGCTGCCCTCCAGGCGAAGAGAGACAATGGATTCAAGTCGAATCGAAAAACCCGGTAGCGCCAGATTCCCTCGACTTCCCAAGTCAAGTTCCAACTTGAAGCCGACCAGCCGCCCCTCACGGTAGACTTTCTCCGAACTCTCTCCCTGCCACTTGTACAGCCGGCGTATCTTGGCACCTATTGCCAGTCGCCGACTACGCTCTGCATCATCCTTGCCCTTATAACCCGCCTCCCAAGCCGTAACCTCACGGTTCAGTTGAGGAAACTCAAGCTGGAGCCGCTTCAGTTCCACCTCTGCGTCGGCCGCTTCACCAAATCGCGCAATGAAATCATCGGCATGCTGATCCGTCGCGTCTGCAAAGTAGCGTTTGACCTGCGCCCGCGTGGCCGCGACAACGACCGGCGCTTGCCCACCCGAGGGTGCCGCGCCGGTGAGCCAGGGGCGATGAAAGTTGAACGGGTTGGCATCTGCCGGGGCATTGCCGTCCGCGCCGCCGCGCAAACCTGTGAGGATGCAAACCCAGGTGTTCCGCTCGTTCCGGGTGATGGCAAGGGTTTCACCGCTACGGCTGGCGCGGTAAATATTCGCGCTGTCTGTGGCGACGGGGTCCTCGGGATGAACCAGACGCCAAGTCTTGTATTCCGGGCGGGACGCATCAAGATCCTGCATCACCTGATACGCCTGTTCATTGATGGCCACATAGAGCTTGCCATCGTGTCGTATCACGCCGTCGCTGCCCGGTTCTGCACCACTGACATCCACTCCGGTACGAAAGGCTTGCAAGTTTGCGTCGGTCAGAGGATTGGTGCGTGCATTGAAGTCGCTGTGCGGGTGCCAGATGCCGCTCTCGATATCACGCAGCAACCATGGGCCGGAGGGCAGCAACTCGCTGGGAAGTCGTGCGCGATACAACCCCGTGTCCAGATCCACCCCGACAAGAACGATGCCACCGTCAGGCACCTCCACATACTGGCGATTTCTGTGCACCCTGAAACCTTCGCTGTCGGCATCCGGCAGTCCGGTCGCTGACTCCAGCCTGTAATGCTCAAGCGACCTGTATTTGAAGAGAAGGGTTTCAGCAGGCCGCGGCTGCGGGCGAACTTCGACCATCGGTGTCCGCAAGATCGTATCCCGGCCTGCATCATCGCCGAGCGAGGTGCTTCGCAGCTTCGAATCATCGACACGAACCGAAGAGGCCGTGCCATCGCGGCCGGGCGTGCCAACCGGTGAAAAATCCTTGTCCGGATTTCGATTCGAGTGGGTGTAAACCTCCGTATCCACGCGGGTGCTGCCACCGCGAGGTGGTTTTACTGGCATATTTCCATCCTTGAAAAGTCGCCCCTTGCATTCGTGCAAGAGACGATGGGTATTGGCATCCTGCCGCTTGAAGGGGCGAACGATAGCGTGCGCGAGCCTCGAATGGAGGTCGGAAAGATGGATAGTATCCGTGGGAAACAACGCCAAAGAGCGTCGGAGCGGACGGCGGTTAGGGGAACACCCTGCCTAGCGCTCTTGTAGGCGGATTTCCAGCCGCCAGCGATCATCGACTTCGCTGCCGGCCCAGTCACCCTGCAGCGGTCGTGCCGCCAGCACCGTCAGCAATAATCCGCCATCGCTTTTGCGCGCGCGCCAGTTCACGTCCTTGCCGTTGAGCCTGAGCTGGCCTTTTTGCGCCCGGCCCTCAGCCTGAAACAGCAATGCGATGGTGCCGTCGATGATTTCACCATGCAGTTTCGGTTCGTTGTTGAACCACACCACCAGGCCGCCATCGGTGACCTCAACCTGCTCCAGCACGCTCGGATCCGGCGTGGTCAGACGGCCGATCATCAAACCGACCATCAAACCGAAAATCGCCAGGGAACCGATCACTCGCGGGAATAGTTTCGAACGCCAGTCCGCTTGCGGCGTAGAATGCGCGTCATCTTTACCTTCGGAGCCGTGCATGTTTCACGTCATCCTTTTTCAACCAGAAATTCCGCCGAACACCGGCAACGTTATCAGGCTGTGCGCCAACAGTGGCTGCCACCTGCATTTGATCGAACCGCTGGGTTTCGAGATGGACGACAAGCGTTTGCGCCGCGCCGGTCTCGACTACCACGAATATGCCACGTTGCAACGTCATGCTTACCTGGCCAGTTGCCTGGAAAGCCTGGGCAATCCGCGGCTGTTCGCCTTCACGACCAAAGGCTCGCGGCCGTTTCATGATGCTGCGTTCGTGCCTGGTGATGCGTTTTTGTTTGGCCCGGAAAGCCGTGGCTTGCCAGCGGACGTTCTCGACGCCTTGCCTGCCGAACAGCGCCTGCGCTTGCCAATGCGCGAAGGCTGCCGCAGCCTGAACCTGTCTAACACCGTGGCCGTCGCCGTGTACGAAGCGTGGCGCCAGAACGACTTCAAATAACCACCACTGATCGTTCCCACGCTCTGCACGGGAATTCAGCCCGTGACGCTCCGCGTCACTGGACGCGGAGCGTCCCTTGAGGCATTCCCACGCGGGAGCGTGGGAACGATCAGCAAATGTGGGAGCGGGCTTGCTCGCGAATGCAGAGTGTCAGATGGCATCAATGTCGCCTGACACACCGTATTCGCGAGCAAGCCCGCTCCCACATTGGACTTGCGTCAACACATCGACCGATTATTGAACGGTCGGGGTCTCGCCGCTTTCCTGCATGCGCTGCAGCTCTTGCGCGTACAGGGCGTCGAAGTTCACCGGGGCCAGCATCAGCGCCGGGAACGAACCGCGGGTCACCAGGCTGTCCAGGGTTTCACGCGCATACGGGAACAGGATGTTCGGGCAGAACGCACCCAGGGTGTGGCTCATCGAAGCCGCGTCCAGGTTCTTGATCAGGAAGATACCGGCCTGCTGCACTTCTGCGATGAAGGCGACTTCTTCACCGTTTTTCACGGTCACCGACAGGGTCAGCACGACTTCGTAGAAATCGCCTTCCAGCGCTTTCTGACGAGTGTTCAGATCCAGGCCGACCGCCGGGTCCCACTGCTGGCGGAAGATCGCCGGGCTTTTCGGGGCTTCGAAGGACAGGTCGCGTACGTAGATGCGCTGCAAGGAGAATTGCGGTGCGGTTTCTTCTTCGCTGGCTGCAGTGTTCTGTTGGTCAGTCATCTCAGATCCTTATCGATCTTGGGTCTTTTAGGGAGTGCTGTACGTGGGTGCAGCCGTTCAGGCCTTGAGCAGCGCGTCGAGTTTGCCGGCGCGCTCCAGGGCGTATAAATCATCACAACCGCCGATGTGCTGGCTGCCGATCCAGATCTGCGGCACGGACGTGCGCCCGGCCTTTTTGGTCATTTCGGCGCGCAGCTGCGGCTTGCCATCGACCTTGATCTCTTCGAAGGCCACGCCTTTGCTGACGAGCAGAGACTTGGCTCGGGAGCAGTAAGGGCAGTAATCGCTGGAGTAGACGACGACATCTTTCATATCACTTCACCAATGGCAGGTTGTCGCCTTTCCAGCTGGAAATCCCGCCGGACAGCTTGGCGGCGGTGAAACCGGACTTCATCAACTCGCGGGCGTGGGTACCGGCGGTCTGACCGAGGGCATCAACCAGAATGATGGTCTTGGCTTTGTGCTTTTCCAGCTCGGCAACGCGGGCAGTCAGTTTGTCGTGGGGAATGTTCAGCGCGCCAACGATGTGGCCAGCGGCGTAATCCTTGACGGGACGGATGTCCACCACCACGCCCGCATCTTTATTGACCAGCGCGGTCAGCTCGCCGGTGCTCAGGCTTTTACCGCCGCCCTGCATCGTGTGCGCCAGCAACAGAGCCAGCAGTACGACGAAGATACCGACAAGAATGTAGTGGTTAGTGGCAAATTCAATCAGGTGAGCAACCATCGAAGGAGGTTCCAGGGCGTTAAAATGTCGGCCAGTATACACAGCCACTATGGTCGGCCAAACCCCGTCCGGCGGTGACGCGGTCGGAACTTCGCTTTAAACTCCAACTCCGTTTTGCATCGCCCTCTTCTTTATTAGCCACGAGTGGATTCCATGACGACTACGCCTAAACCTTTGGTCCTGATGATTCTCGACGGCTTCGGTCACAGCGACAGCCCCGAATCCAATGCCGTGTTTGCGGCGAAGAAGCCTGTCCTCGATCGCCTGTGGGCCACTGTTCCAAACGGCTTGATCTCGGGCAGCGGCATGGACGTCGGCTTGCCGGACGGCCAGATGGGCAACTCCGAAGTCGGCCACATGAACCTCGGTGCCGGGCGCGTGGTGTATCAGGATTTCACCCGTGTGACCAAAGCGATCCGCGACGGCGAGTTCTTTGAGAACCCGACCATCTGCGCCGCTGTGGACAAAGCCGTGGCCGCCGGCAAAGCCGTGCACTTCATGGGCCTGCTCTCCGATGGCGGCGTGCACAGCCACCAGGATCACCTGATCGCCATGGCCGAACTGGCCTTCAAGCGCGGCGCCGAAAAAATCTACCTGCACGCCTTCCTCGATGGCCGCGACACGCCGCCGAAAAGCGCCGCGTCGTCGATCGAACTGCTCGACGCAACGTTCCAGGCCTTGGGCAAAGGCCGGATCGCCAGCATCATCGGCCGTTACTTCGCCATGGACCGTGACAACCGCTGGGACCGCGTGGCCCAGGCGTACAACCTGATCGTCGATGGCAACGGCGAATTCAACGCCGCCACCGCGCAGGAAGGCCTTGAAGCCGCCTATGCCCGTGGCGAGAGCGACGAATTCGTCAAAGCCACCTCCATCGGCGAGCCGGTGAAAGTCGAAGACGGCGACGCCGTGGTGTTCATGAACTTCCGTGCCGACCGCGCCCGCGAGCTGACCCGCGTATTTGTCGAAGACGACTTTAAAGAGTTCGAACGCGCGCGCCAGCCGAAACTGGCCGGCTTCGTCATGCTGACCCAATACGCCGCCAGCATCCCCGCGCCATCGGCGTTCGCCGCTGGCAGTCTGGAAAACGTCCTCGGCGACTATCTGGCGAAAAACGGCAAAACTCAGCTGCGCATCGCTGAAACCGAGAAATACGCCCACGTGACGTTCTTCTTCTCGGGCGGGCGCGAAGAGCCGTTCCCCGGCGAAGAGCGCATCCTGATCCCGTCGCCAAAAGTCGCCACCTACGACCTGCAACCGGAAATGAGCGCCCCGGAAGTCACCGACCGCATCGTCGACGCCATCGAAAACCAGCGCTACGACGTGATCGTGGTCAACTACGCCAACGGCGACATGGTCGGCCACAGCGGTGTGTTCGACGCGGCGGTAAAAGCCGTTGAATGCCTGGATACCTGCGTCGGTCGTATTGTTGAAGCGCTGGAAAAAGTCGGCGGCGAAGCATTGATCACCGCTGACCACGGCAACGTCGAGCAAATGGCCGACGAATCCACCGGCCAGGCGCACACCGCACACACCACCGAGCCGGTGCCGTTCATCTATGTCGGCAAGCGCGACCTGAAAGTGCGCGAAGGCGGCGTGCTGGCGGACGTGGCACCGACCATGCTGATGCTGCTGGGGCTGGAAAAGCCGGCGGAGATGACCGGTACCTCGATCCTGGTCTGACCGAATAGCCCAAACACCGCAAAACCCTTGTAGGAGTGAGCCTGCTCGCGATAGCCATCTGACAGTCAACTACCCTGTTGAATGTGAGAAAGCCATCGCGAGCAGGCTCACTCCTACATGGGTGTGCGTTGTTTTTCTGTCCAGTTATCACACAGCTCCAATTGGGCGTTTTTTTTGCAGCCTCGGGCGGGCATACTAGGCCGTCCCTTACCCTGGTGCCGCCCGCCCCTATGCTTCGCGTCCTGATCGCCCTTGCTCTGACCTGCCTGCTCCAACCGGCCTTCGCTGACGAGCGCGCGCAAACCCAACAGCAACTGGACGCCACGCGTCAGGACATTGCCGAGTTGAAAAAACTCCTGGGCAAGCTCCAGGAAGAAAAGTCCGGCGTGCAGAAAGAGCTCAAGGGCACTGAAACCGAGATGGGCAAGCTGCAAAAGCAGGTCGACGCGCTGCAGAAAGAACTGCAGAAAAGCGAATCCGAGCTGCAGCGGCTCGATGCAGAGAAAAAAAAACTCCAGAGCGCGCGCACTGAACAGCAGCGACTGATCGCCATTCAGGCCAGGGCGGCCTATCAGAACGGTCGCCAGGAATACCTCAAACTGCTGCTCAACCAGCAGAATCCCGAGAAGTTCGCCCGCACCCTGACCTATTACGATTACCTGAGCCAGGCGCGCCTGGAGCAGTTGAAGAGTTTCAACGAAACCCTGCGCCAGTTGGCCAATGTCGAAAAAGACATCGGTTTGCAGCAGGCGCAACTGCTGGTGCAGAAAAGCGACCTCGACACCCAGCGCGAAGCACTCGAGAAAGTCCGCAAGGAGCGTCAGCAGGTCCTCGCCAAACTCAACGATGACGTGAAAGCCCGCGATCAGAAACTTGCCGCCCGCGAGCAGGATCAGGCAGACCTGTCTAAAGTCCTTAAAACTATTGAAGAAACCCTGGCCCGCCAGGCTCGTGAGGCAGAAGAAGCGCGGCAAAAAGCGCTGATCGCCCAGCAGGAAGCGGAAAAAAAGCGCTTGCGTGAGGCGCAGGCTGACGCCAGCGACGCCCCACGCAAACCCGTCAGATCAAGCCCCGGCGCACTGGTATCGAGCAGCGGCGAAACGTTTGGCGGGCCTTTTGCTGCAACCCGGGGAAAACTTCCGTGGCCGGTTGATGGTCGATTACTCGCACGCTTCGGTGAAAGCCGTGGCGACGATGCCCGGACCAAGTGGGATGGCGTGATGATCAGCGCTTCCGCCGGCAGTCAGGTGCACGCCGTACACGGCGGGCGCGTAGTGTTTGCCGACTGGCTGCGCGGTGCCGGGCTGCTGGTGATCCTTGATCACGGCAACGGTTTTCTGAGTCTTTACGGCCACAACCAGACGCTGCTCAAGTCAGCGGGGGATGTGGTCAAAGCGGGCGAGTCGATTTCCACTGTCGGTAACAGTGGCGGTCAGGACACGCCCGCGCTGTATTTCGCAATTCGTCAGCAGGGTCACCCGAGTGATCCGGCGCAATGGTGTCGTGCGCAAGGATAAGCACGTAACCTAATTCAGGAGTTCGTTCGACATGCTGCATTTGTCCCGCCTTACCTCGCTGGCCCTGACGATCGCCCTGGTGATCGGCGCGCCTCTGGCGTTCGCCGCGCAACCGGCCCCGACCGTCGCTCCGGCAGGCACTGCCGCGACCGCCAAGGCACCGTTGCCGCTGGAAGAGTTGCGCACTTTCGCCGAGGTCATGGACCGGATCAAAGCCGCGTACGTCGAACCGGTGGACGACAAGACCCTGCTGGAAAACGCGATCAAGGGCATGCTCAGCAACCTCGATCCGCACTCGGCCTACCTCGGCCCGGAAGACTTCACCGAGCTGCAGGAAAGCACCAGCGGTGAGTTCGGCGGCCTGGGCATCGAAGTCGGCGCCGAAGACGGCTTCATCAAGGTCGTCTCGCCGATCGATGACACGCCCGCGTCGAAGGCTGGTATTCAGGCTGGCGACTTCATCGTCAAGATCAACGGCCAGCCGACCCGCGGCCAGACCATGACCGAAGCCGTCGACAAGATGCGCGGCAAGATCGGCCAGAAAATCACCTTGACCCTGGTTCGCGACGGCGGAACGCCGTTCGACGTGACCCTGGCGCGCGCAGTGATTCAGGTGAAGAGCGTCAAGGCGCAACTGCTGGAATCGGGCTACGGCTATATCCGCATCACCCAGTTCCAGGTCAAGACCGGTGAAGAAGTCTCCAAAGCCCTGGCCAAGCTGCGCAAGGACAACGGCAAGAAGCTCAACGGCATCATCCTCGACCTGCGCAACAACCCCGGCGGCGTGCTGCAATCGGCGGTGGAAGTGGTAGACCACTTCATCACCAAGGGCCTGATCGTCTATACCAAAGGCCGAATCGCCAACTCCGAGTTGCGTTTCTCGGCTACCGGCAAGGACGAAAGCGAAGCGGTGCCAATGGTCGTGCTGATCAACGGTGGCAGCGCCTCGGCCTCGGAAATCGTCGCCGGCGCCCTGCAGGATCAGAAACGCGCCGTGGTCATGGGCACCACCAGTTTCGGCAAGGGCTCGGTGCAAACCGTATTGCCGCTGAACAACGACCGCGCGCTGAAGATCACCACCGCGCTGTACTTCACACCGAACGGCCGCTCGATTCAGGCCCAAGGCATCGTCCCGGACATCGAAGTGCGTCGCGCGAAGATCACCAACGAAGCCGACAGCGAATACTTCAAGGAAGCCGATCTGCAAGGTCACTTGGGCAACGGCAACGGCGGCGCCGACAAACCTTCCGGCTCCGCAGGCAAGGCCAAAGCCATGCCGCAGGATGACGATTACCAGTTGGCCCAGGCCCTGAGCCTGCTCAAAGGGCTGAGCATTACCTCCGGCCGCTGAGGATGTTGCTGCGCTTTCTCGGCGTCCTGTTGTGCTGTCTGGCGGGTGCTGCGCATGCAGAGCCCACCAGTCCAGCGCCGCACAAGGCCTATCTGACATTGATCATCGACGATCTGGGGCAGAATCTGCCCCGGGATCGCCGTGTACTTGCCCTGCCCGGCCCGGTGACGGCGGCGATCATGCCCGACACCCCTCACGCCACCGAGTTTGCCCGCGAAGCCCATCGCGCCGGCAAGATCGTCATCCTGCACATGCCCATGGACCCGGCCACCGGCCCCTATGCCTGGCATCCTGAACTGCCCATCGAAGAACTGCAGAAACGCCTGAACGCCGCGTTTGAAAAAGTACCGTTCACCGCCGGTATAAACAACCACATGGGCAGCCGCATGACCGCACAGCCAGCGGCAATGGCGTGGCTGATGGGTGAGTTGCAGCGACGACACAAGTTCTTCGTCGACAGCCGCACCAGCGCGCAGACCGTCGCCGCTCAGCAAGCGCAAAAAATCGATCTGGCCAGCGTTTCTCGGGATGTTTTTCTGGATGACGAGCGTACCGAAGCGGCGATTACCAATCAGCTTCAGACCGCGATCGCATTGGCGCACAAGCAGGGTTCAGCAGTCATGATCGGCCATCCGTATCCGCAGACCCTGGCAGTGCTGGAACGCGAACTGCCGAAGCTGAAGGCGCAGGGCATCGACTGGATCGATGTCAGGCAAATGATCAGCGTGCGCAGCAATCGCGCCATGGCGGGTCATGGCAAGGGCGGCGTGTATCGGTAATACGCTGTCACGCGTGAACATACATAGTTACCGCCATGGGCCTTGCCCGCATCCGGATAGTGAGACCTGCAAAAGGTCGCGACTCCCCCGAGTCGCATTCAACTATCGAGGATTGACCATGAGCACGCATAACAAGACGGCCGTCTCGGCCGAGCAAATGAAAACCATCCGTTACGACAACCTGCTGATCAATTTCACAACGGAACTTCTGCGCATCTGGGACACCACCGGTTCGCGAGCAAAACCAGCAGCCTTTTGGCGTCCAACGCCCCCAGCAGATGTACTTCCCGGCTTCTTTTCGTTGGGCGACGTTGTGATCGATGAGCACAAAAACATTAGCGGCAGACACGTGGTAGCCGTGGTTTGCGAGGACGAAGCAGCCCGTACAGATCCGGCCAAAGGCAAAGCACTGGCTCGGCCTGACGATTACGAGCTTATCTGGAAGGATTCAGGCTCCGGATCGAAGAAAGACGGGGCCATCTGGCGCCCTGTTCCTCCCGAGGGTTACGTGGCGCTGGGATCGGTATGCTCCGACGGCCACGACAAACCTTCATTCAACGCGGTACGTTGTGTGCGCGCCGATCTGGTTATCGCTTCAGCCTCCGGCGAACCGCTGTGGTCGGACAAGGGTAGCGGAGCTCGACAAAGCATTTGCGCCTGGGGCGCCATACCTCCAGTGCCCTCTGCGGATGAAATCCACTTGGCGCCAGGTACGTTTCTTGGCTTCAACGGTTACTCCAGGCCGGCTCATTTTCTCGCCTACTCATTGCGCTTCAGGATGCCGGTCGAGAACCGCCTTTTACCTCCCGCCCCGGTACTCAGGGACGTAACGCCACCTTCTGTGCAGAAACCAGAGCAACCGACCGGTTGCGTCCGCCTGCCGTGGTTCACGGTAAAAGATCCGCAGCTCTCGCCACCCGAACAACTGCGCAACTCGCCTTTCTACGACTTGCAGCGCACGGATCATTATCAGCTTATCGGCCATAGTCATAACCGCACAAACGCCACCACCACGTCCCGCTGGACCGTTTCCCGCAGTCAGCGCTCAGGCAGCTTGCTAGCGTTCAGCGAGCTCACCTCGATCGAGTTTGATGCGCAATGGCAAAACCAGGCTGCACAGCCATTCCAGTTCAAAGCGCGATTAAATGGTGAATTCACCCACAGCGACATCCACTCGAACCAATGGCACGACACCGGGCGCCTCGAGGTCGCCGCCATCGTCCCCAGAAACAGCGCACTAGCAGTCTATGTGTTGCAAAGTGACTACACGCTGCTGCGCGCGGACGGAAGTCGCGTTACCAGCGACATCAGTCACACCGACTGCAGCAGCCTGCATTTCAGTGAATACACGCCACCGGAACCGACGGTGACAGGCTCCGCCGCCGAGCCAGCGCTCGCACAAGCGCCAGCCGCTACAGATAGCGCCCCATGATTTCATCGACCACGCCTTCTTTGCGCAGTTGATCCAGCGCGGTCTGAAGCTTGTTCACGACTTCGTCGGAAACCTCCTTGTTCAGCGCCAGATACAACTCGGCGCTGTTAAAGCGCAGCACGGTCTTCAGACCGGTCACGCCATCCTGCCGTGCCAGATAACGCCCGGCAGGATCGCCGGTGGCCCACAGATCAATCTGACCGTTGACCAGTTTCTTCGCGTTGTCCTGATCGCGCAGCACCACCACAGGCTTGAGGCCCTGCTTGGTCAGGGTCTCGGCAATCGCATCGCCCTTGTAGGCGCCGATCTTGTATTGGCGGGCGTCATTGAGGGTTTGGAGGGTGATCTTGCTGTCGGCCCTGGCTAACAGGATCCAGTCGTCGGGGCCGATCGGCCCAACCCATTTGAAGCGGTTTTCCCGATCGGGCAAGCGCGCCATCACAAAGGCGCCGTACCCTGGATTTTCCAGCGCGAGTTTGTAGACTCGCTCCCAAGGGAAACGCAGGGTCAGGCTGTACGTGAGGCCGGCGCGCTGGAACATTTCGCGGACGATGTCGGTGGCGATGCCGTTGATGTTCTCGCCCTGGGCGAAATTCTTGCCGTTCTTCGCCATGTTGTACGGCGGGAAGTTTTCGGTGAGCAGCACCAGATCGGTGGCGGGACCGGTTTCGGCCCGGGCGGTGCTGAACAACAACACCGAGGCACTGGCAAGCACAAGAAGCAGGTGTTTGATCATGTCGGGCTACCGGAATCCATGGCGTGCCCAAGAGTGCCTTGGGTACGCCATGCTGTCCACTGGCCTGTATGTTTAGCGCATGACGATGCCGCGCTTGGCCATGTACGCCTTGGCTTCCTGCACGGTGTATTCGCCGAAGTGGAAAATACTCGCCGCCAGCACCGCGCTGGCATGGCCTTCGAGAATGCCGTCAGCCAGGTGCTGAAGGTTGCCGACACCACCGGAAGCGATCACCGGTATGCCCAGCGCATCGCTGATGGCGCGGGTCACGCCGAGGTCGAAGCCATTCTTCATGCCGTCCTGATCCATGCTGGTCAGCAGAATCTCTCCGGCCCCCAGGCCTTCCATTTTCTTTGCCCACTCGACCGCGTCGAGGCCGGTTGGCTTGCGTCCGCCATGGGTGAAGATCTCCCAGCGCGGGGTTTCGCCGGGGCCGGAGACTTTCTTGGCGTCGATGGCAACGACGATGCACTGCGAGCCGAAATGCTGCGCCGCTTCGCCAACGAATTCCGGGTTGAACACGGCGGCGGTGTTGATCGACACCTTGTCCGCGCCGGCATTGAGCAGGTTGCGGATGTCCTGCACGGTACGCACGCCACCGCCGACGGTCAGCGGAATGAACACCTGGCTGGCCATGCGCTCGACGGTATGCAGCGTGGTGTCACGCCCATCGACGCTGGCGGTGATGTCGAGAAAGGTAATCTCGTCAGCGCCCTGCTCGTCATAACGACGGGCGATTTCCACCGGGTCACCGGCATCGCGGATGTTTTCGAACTTCACACCTTTGACGACCCGGCCGTTGTCCACGTCCAGGCAAGGGATGATGCGTTTGGCCAGCGCCATGGTCAGTCCTCAGCCTTGGTACGAATCGCAGAAAGCTTGCGCTTCGGCGACATCGAGAGTGCCTTCATAAATCGCCCGGCCGGTGATTGCACCGATGATGCCCGGTGCCTTGGCGTCGAGCAGCGACTTGATGTCACCGAGGTTATGGATGCCGCCGGAAGCGATCACCGGGATCTTCGTCGCAGCGGCCAGCGCGGCGGTGAACGGTACGTTACAGCCCTGCATCATGCCGTCTTTGGCGATGTCGGTATAAACGATCGATGACACGCCGTCGGCTTCAAATTGCCTGGCCAGGTCGATGACCTGCACGGTGCTGATTTCAGCCCAGCCGTCGGTGGCGACGAACCCGTCTTTGGCATCCAGACCGACAATGATTTTGCCCGGGAAGGCGCGGCAGGCTTCAGCGACAAACGCCGGATCCTTCACCGCTTTGGTGCCGATGATCACGTAGCTCACGCCGGCCTTGACGTAGTGCTCGATGGTTTCCAGCGAGCGGATACCGCCACCGATCTGAATCGGCAGGCTCGGGTAGCGCTTGGCGATTGCGGTGACCACTTCGCCATTGACTGGCTGACCTTCGAACGCGCCGTTCAGATCGACCAAATGCAGACGACGGCAACCGCCCTCCACCCACTTGGCAGCCATGCTCACCGGATCATCGGAGAACACCGTGGAATCTTCCATACGGCCTTGGCGCAGACGGACACAGGCGCCGTCCTTGAGATCGATAGCGGGAATAATCAGCATCTGGCAAACCTTAAAATTGGAATGTTCAGCTTGGCTCGGGAATCAATTTTTCTCGAGCGCCCACAGGTCACTTTCGATGCTTTCAAACCGCTCCTTGAGGTGGGTCTGCACATCGAAAATCGCCCTGTTGTAATAGTGCGGAGCAATCTCGCGGGTAAACAGCTCAAGAATTTCCGCCGCCTCGAATGAACCCAGGTCCAGTTCGAAACGGTCTTCCATGAACCGCTGAATCTTGCGATTGGCCTCGCTCTCCTGCTCGGCAGTGAGCGTCAGGATCGGCGGCTTGGACTTCTTGGCAGCCATTTACCAGCGACCGTCCCACGCGGCGAAGTTCTGCAGCAGTTGCAGGCCGTGGGTATGGCTTTTCTCCGGGTGGAACTGCACGGCGAAACGCGAACCATCGGCCAATGCTGCGGCGAAATCGACCCCGTAATGACCGCTGCCCACCACCTGCCGCGCGTTGGCGGCGGCGATGTAGTAGCTGTGCACGAAGTAGAAACGCGCCAGATCCGGAATGTCGTGCCAGAGCGGGTGACTGATGTTCTGCTTGACCTCGTTCCAGCCCATGTGCGGAACCTTGAGGTGCTCGCCGTCTTCATGCAGATCCTTGCCGAAGAACTTCACCGCGCCGGGGAACAGGCCGATGCAGTCGACGCCGTCGTTCTCTTCGCTGCTGTCGAGCAAAGCCTGCATGCCGACGCAGATGCCGAGAAACGGACGATCCTGGCTGACCTCACGCACCAGCGAGTCAAAGCCGAGGCGACGGATCTCCGCCATGCAATCGCGAATCGCGCCAACACCGGGGAAGACCACGCGGTCGGCTTCGCGTATCACGTTCGCATCGCTGGTGATCAGCACCTTGCCAGCGCCAACGTGCTCCAGGGCCTTGGCCACCGAGTGCAGGTTGCCCATGCCGTAGTCGATAACTGCAACCGTCTGCATTACAGAACGCCTTTGGTCGACGGCATTTGCCCGGCCATGCGCTCATCCAGCTCGACGGCCATGCGCAGCGCGCGGCCGAAAGCCTTGAACACGGTTTCGATCTGGTGGTGAGTGTTGGTGCCGCGCAGGTTGTCGATGTGCAGGCTGACCAACGCATGGTTGACGAAGCCCTGGAAGAATTCCTGGAACAGGTCAACATCGAAGCCGCCGACAGTGGCGCGGGTGTACGGCACGTGCATCTGCAAGCCCGGACGACCAGAGAAGTCGATGACCACACGCGACAGCGCTTCATCGAGAGGCACGTAGGCGTGACCGTAACGACGGATGCCTTTCTTGTCGCCGATGGCTTTGGCGAAGGCCTGGCCGAGGGTGATACCGACGTCTTCCACCGTATGGTGGTCGTCGATATGCAGATCGCCCTTGCATTCGATATCTAGGTCGATCAACCCGTGACGGGCAATCTGATCCAGCATGTGCTCAAGAAAAGGGACACCGATATCGAATCGGGCCTTTCCGGTGCCATCAAGGTTGATCGAGGCTTTGATCTGGGTTTCCAGAGTGTCGCGCTCGACAGACGCCTTACGTTCGGCCATCACCAGCTCCGCAAAATCATTGGGCGAAAAAGGCAGCCATTATAGGCACGCAGGAGGCAAACAGAAACACGAGAGGTGAGATGCCTGACGGATAGAACGCCCGGCTGTCGCGGGTAGACATGTCCATACAAGCCATTACAGGCACCCAGAAACAACTGTAGGAGTGAGCCTGCTCGCGATGAGGGCCTGACTGTCACCATTTCTGTGACTGTCAGACCGCTATCGCGAGCAGGCTCACTCCTACAGGGGTACTACATTTTACTTAGTGAAACAGTACCGCCGTCTTCTGCAGGGTCACCCATACACCCCACGCCAGCGGAATACCGACCACCAGCCACGCAGCAATAGCCAGCGGCTTGCTGCCCGGCGCGGCTTTCCACTCCAGCACGGTGCTGGCATCAGCGCCCTTGTCATGGCCCAGCGCTTGTTCGGCCGCCAGTTCGGCGTCGGTCATGAAGTATTTGTCGGCCACCGGGCGCACCATCAGGTTGCACAGGAAGCCCAGCACCAGCAGGCCGGCGAGGATATACAAGGTGATGTCATAGGCAGCTGCGCGTTCCACGCCGATGCTCAATTGATATTCACGCAGGTAGTTCACCAGCACCGGACCGAGCACACCCGCAGCGGCCCAGGCAGTCAGCAGACGACCGTGGATCGCACCGACCATCTGCGTACCGAACAGGTCGGCCAGGTAAGCCGGAACCGTGGCAAAACCACCGCCGTACATCGACAGGATGATGCAGAACGCCGCCACAAACAGCGCAACGTTGCCCAGATGGCCCATGTTCGGAATCAGCGCGTACAGGGCGAAACCCAGCGCAAAGAACACAAAGTAGGTGTTTTTGCGGCCCAGGTAGTCCGAGAACGAAGCCCAGAAGAAGCGGCCACCGATATTGAACAGGCTCAGCAGACCCGTAAAGCCGGCTGCGATCGCGGCAATCGAGGCCAACTGGCCTGCATCGAGTTGCCCGAACGGCACGTCAACGCCCAGCAGTTTGCCGCCGAACACTTCTTGCAACAGTGGCGAGGCCATGCCGAGGATGCCGATACCCGCCGAAACGTTCAGGCACAGCACCAGCCACACCAGACGGAATTGCGGGGTTTTCCACGCTACGTTCACATGGACGTGACGGTTGGTGATCATCGCGTTCGAGGCTTTCTTCGCCGGCGCGGTCCAGCCTTCAGGCTTCCAGCCCGTTGGCGGCACGCGGTACGACAGAGCGCCACCGATCATGAACACGAAGTAGATCGCCGCCATGGCCACGAAGCTCTGCCATACGCCCACGCCTTCTGGCGAAGCGAAGTGGCTCATCAACGCGGTTGCCAACGGTGCGCCGACCATCGCGCCGCCGCCGAAGCCCATGATCGCCATGCCGGTCGCCATGCCGCGCTTGTCCGGGAACCACTTGATCAGGGTCGACACTGGCGAAATATAGCCCAGGCCCAGGCCGATACCGCCGATCACGCCGGAGCCGATCCACATCAGCCAGATCTGGTGGGTATAGATACCCAACGCAGAAATCAGCAGACCGCCGCACCAGCACAGGGCCGAGACGACGCCTGCCTTGCGCGGACCGGCGTGTTCCAGCCAGCCACCCCAGATCGCTGCCGAGCAGCCGAGGAAGATGAAGAACAGCGTATAGATCCAGCCGAGCATGGAGATCGGCCAGTCGCAGTTCGAAGAAAACACCTGTGCGATGAAGCTCATGTCCGGTGCGCAAGCCACTGGAGCGGTAACGCCCAATGCCTTGGACAGCGGCAACCAGAACACCGAGAAGCCGTAGGCCATGCCGATGCACAAGTGAATGGCCAGCGCGGCCGGTGGCACCAGCCAGCGGTTGAAACCGGGCTTGGCGATAATGCGTTCCTTGGACAGGAACCCAGGCTGGGCGGTGTCGAGACCGTCCGCCGTAATGCTCGTGCTCATTGTGTATCCCCCAATTATTAGTATGGTTCGCCAGCCACTGTTCACCCTCGGCCTTATGCACGCAGGCATGACCGTTTTTTTAGGTGAAGCTCCTTGAAGGCGCGACGTTAAGTCGCAGAAGGGCGGACGAACTGGCGAAGGTTACCATTCTCAGGTGACAGAAAAACCAAACTGATATCACCTTTTTTCAGTCATCTGATCTCTACACCTCGGGGAAACGCATGCCAATCATTGTCCAGACGCTGAAAGACGCCACTTATCAGGATCAACAGGATTTGCAGAAAATCTATCGCGACGCGCCCCAATGGCTGTTTGCACCGTTTTCCGCCGAGGCCGATCTGATCGAAACTGCGTTGGCGGATGGTTCTTTTATTGCCGGGCGTTTCAATGATCGGCTGCTCGGCGCCGGGCGCCTGCAAAGGCACCAGGACGTTTGGTATTTGTCTCATTTATGCGTACGAAAAGTTACTCGACGCCGCGGGGTCGCTGAACGCCTGGTGAACCAAGCGCAGAAAATGGCGTCGCAAGCGGGGGCTGACTTGCGCCTGCTGGCGCCTGCCGGGCATCTTGAGATTGAGGCTCTGGCCGCCAGGTTACAGGTACCGCTGACGGTACTGGCCACATGACGCCACCCCGAAGCAGGCCGTTGCAGCGCTATACTGCGCGGCTAGATGACGAATTCGACTAATTACAAGGACTCGCCCATGAAAGCGTTCGGCAAAATCCTGGGTCTGGTACTTCTCGGGCTGTTGCTGATCATTGTGGCGGCAGGTTTCGCCCTGACCCACCTCTTCGATCCCAACGACTACAAAGACGAGATCCGCCAGATTGCCCGCGACAAGGCCCACATCGAGCTGACGCTCAATGGCGATATCGGCTGGAGCCTGTTCCCCTGGCTCGGCCTGGAACTGCACGAGGCCAGCGTCGCCACTCTGGCAAAGCCTGCCGAACCGTTTGCCGACCTGCAGATGCTCGGCCTGTCGGTGCGCGTGCTGCCACTGCTGCGCCGCGAGGTGCAGATGAGCGACGTGCGCGTCGAAGGTCTCAACCTGCGCCTGAACCGTGACAAGAACGGTCACGGCAACTGGGAAGACATCGGCAAGGTGCCGGTGGCGCCCGGCGAGACTGCGCCAGCCACGCCTGCCGCTGCCGCCAGCGAACCGATGGTCGCCGTGGAAAAACCGGCGCAACCCATTCGCCTCGACATCGACAGCCTGACCGTCAATAACGCCCGCGTCGAATACACCGATGAGCTGACCGGCAAGCAGTTCAGCGCTGAAAGCATCCAGTTGAGCACCGGCCCGGTCCACGATTCGACCAACATTCCGGTGAAGGCTACCGCATTCCTCGGCACCAATCAGCCGGTGCTGCGCGTGCGCACCGAGCTCAGTGGCGAACTGCGCTTTGAACGCGCCCTGCAACGCTACAAGTTCGAAGACCTGAAGCTGTCCGGCGAACTCGCTGGCGATCCGCTGCAAGGCAAGACCATGACCTTCTCGGCCCAAGGCCAGTTGTTGCTGGACAAGGCAGCAAACGTCGCCGAATGGACCGGCATCAAGATATCCGCCAACCAGTTGCGGGCCTTGGGTGAGCTGAAAGCCAACGACCTCGACAAGACACCACAGATCAGCGGTGGTATCTCCATCGCGCAGTTCGATCTGGCGAAGTTCGTCGACAGCATCGGCCAGACCTTGCCGAAGATGGGCGAAGGCAGCCTGAGCAAGGTCGAGCTGGTCAGCCGCGTTGCTGCCACCCCGACCAGTCTGTCGTTCGACAACATCAACCTGAAACTCGACGACAGCAGTTTCAGCGGACGCATCGCCATCGAAGACTTCGCCAAACAGTCGCTACGCGCGATCCTCAAGGCTGACACGTTCAACGTCGACCGCTACTTGCCACCGAAATCGGCTCAGGCCAATAGCGCTACGCAAACACGTCAGGCTGAAGTCGCCAATACCGAGGCGGGTGCCGTGGCAGGTACTACGCCACTGCCGGATAAACCGAGCAAAACCGCCTGGAGCACCGAACGCCTGCTGCCGGTTGAGCGCCTGGCCAAACTCGACGTCGATGCCGACCTGACCTTCGGCCAACTGACCCTCGACAAACTGCCGATCCAGAACGCTGCGCTGAAAGCCACCAGTCAGGGCGGTCTGCTGACCCTGACCAACCTCAGTGGCGACCTGTACAACGGCGGTTTCGTCGCCAACGGTACGCTGGACGTGCGCCCAAGCGCCCCCGTATTGAATTTGCAGACCCGCCTCAATCGCGTTCCGGCGGAAAAAATCATCGAAAGCCAGGGCAAGAATCCGCCGGTCAAAGGCCTGGTGACTCTCACCAGCACTGTCACCGGCAGCGGCAACAGCCAGCAGGCGCTGATCGACACACTGAACGGCAACGCCAGTTTCGTCATCAACAACGGTGTGTTGCTCAACGCCAACCTTGAGCAGCAATTGTGCAAAGGCATCGCCACGCTCAATCGCAAAACCCTCAGCGGCGAGCCTCGAGGCAAAGACACGCCGTTCGAGGAACTCAAGGGCAACCTGACCGTGCGCAACGGGGTTGCCAGCAACCCGGACCTGAAAGTGCGTATCCCCGGCATGACCGTCAACGGTGACGGCGATATCGACCTGCGCGTGCTGGGCATGGATTATCGCGTCGGCATCATCGTCGAAGGCGACACCAGCGCCATGCCCGACCCGGCCTGTCAGGTCGGCGACAAATTCGTCGGCATCGAGTGGCCGCTGCGCTGCCGTGGCCCGCTGGAGCTGGGCGCGAAGGCGTGCCGCATCGACAATGACCGACTCGGTCAGGTGGCGAGCAAACTGGCCGGCAACAAACTCAGCGAAAAGATCGACGAAAAACTGGGCGACAAAGTCAGCCCGGAACTGAAAAACGCATTGAAGGGGCTGTTCAAGCGATGACAGCGGAGCAGTTTTCCACGGCGGTGCTGGAGTGGTTCGACCGCCACGGCCGCCACGATTTGCCTTGGCAGCAGAACATCAGCCCGTATCGGGTGTGGGTCTCGGAGATCATGCTGCAGCAGACCCAGGTCAGCACGGTGCTCAATTACTTCGACCGGTTCATGGCCGCGCTGCCGACGGTCGAAGCACTGGCCGCCGCGCCGGAGGATGAAGTGCTGCACCTGTGGACCGGGCTGGGTTACTACACTCGCGCACGCAATCTGCAAAAGACCGCAAAGATTGTCGTCAGCCAGTACGGCGGCGAATTTCCACGGGATGTGGAAAAACTCACCGAGCTGCCGGGGATTGGGCTGTCCACTGCTGGCGCCATCGCGAGCATCAGCATGGGCCTGCGCGCGCCGATCCTCGACGGCAACGTCAAACGCGTGCTGGCGCGCTTCACCGCGCAAGAGGGTTATCCCGGCGAACCGAAAGTGGCCAAACAGCTGTGGGCCAACGCCGAGCGCTTTACCCCGCACGACCGGGTCAACGCCTACACCCAGGCGATGATGGATCTCGGCGCCACACTCTGCACGCGCAGCAAGCCGAGCTGCCTGTTGTGTCCGCTGGAACGCGGCTGCGAGGCACACATGCTCGGCCTGGAAACCCGCTACCCGATCCCCAAGCCGCGCAAGGCCATCCCGCAAAAACGCACATTGATGCCGATGCTTGCCAACGACGAAGGCGCAATCCTGCTTTACCGCCGCCCGTCGACGGGTCTGTGGGGCGGTTTGTGGAGCCTGCCGGAACTTGACGACCTCGACGATCTGCAGCATCTGGCCGATCAACACTCGCTGACAATGGGCCAACAGCAGGCGCTGCCAAGCCTCGTCCACACGTTCAGCCATTTCCAGCTGTCCATCGAACCCTGGCTGGTCCAGGTGCAGGAAGCCAGCCACCACGTGGCCGAGGCCGACTGGCTCTGGTATAACCTCGCCACCCCGCCGCGCCTGGGCCTCGCCGCCCCGGTCAAGACCTTGCTCGAACGCGCGGCCGCCGTCTTGAATGCAGGAGAATCGCCATGACCCGCACCGTAATGTGCCGCAAGTACAAAGAACAACTCGAAGGCCTTGAGCGCGCCCCGTTCCCGGGCGCCAAAGGTCAGGACATCTACGACAACGTGTCCGCCAAGGCCTGGGCCGACTGGCAGAAACACCAGACCCTGCTGATCAACGAAAAGCGCTTGAACATGATGAACGCCGAAGATCGCAAATACCTTCAGGGCGAAATGGACAAGTACTTCTCCGGCGAGGAATACGCCAAGGCCGAAGGCTACGTGCCGCCAGCCGAATAACTCGCATACTTCGTAAGCGACGGAATTAATTTAAGAAATTTTCAAAAAGTCGTTGACGTAAATCCGAAAAACCCTTTTAATGCGCCCCGTTGCCCAGATAGCTCAGTCGGTAGAGCAGGGGATTGAAAATCCCCGTGTCGGCGGTTCGATTCCGTCTCTGGGCACCAAATACCGAAAACCCTGAATCGCAAGATTCAGGGTTTTTTTATGTCCGGGATTTGATGGACACTGCTTACCCCTTACGGAAAAGGGCCATCACTCGATGAATCAAAAACGAACCCGCGTCCCCCTGCCCCATCCTTCGCCGTATCGGCAAAGCCGGGTAAGTTATTGGCTGACCGTCCTCGCCGGCGTGCTGATCGCGATAGCCATCTGCCTCTCAATCTACATGCTGATCGAAAGCTGGATCACCGGCTCCATCACCACCAACAATCGCGGGCCGCGCAGCACCTACACCTTGGCACTGCAACCTCGGCGATACTGGTTCGAGTTCGTTTGGCAGAGCTTCTGGACGGCGTTCATGCTGGCCATTGGTATGTTTGGGTTGTGGATTTATCGCAAAGGGCGGGTGCGTGAGCAGAGGCCGAAGCGCAAGCGCGCAGGTCGATAGTGCATGCCGCCTTCACAGGGTGTTGATGTAATCGACGGGCAACAAGACTGTATCCACAGCGGCATCCACTGGCAGGGATACAACAGTGATGACCGGGCAGACGATCATCATGTAACAGATGATCGCTGCCGGCATGCCATCGCTGCCTCCTCCCCGAACACCGAGCAGGTGTAGGCCGCCATCGACCCCTCGGTAATACTCGGCGTCGGACAGACCATCATTCAAGCGCCCGATAAACGTTCCGCAGCCAACCAACAGCAGTGCCAGGCCTATGACACAGCCAATTCGCAGAATCCCTTTCAAAACAGCGTTTCCTTACGTCACAAAATACTGGGCGCGGGATTGTACTCGCGCCTTTCACTCGTGACTGCTTTTGCTGCTGACTCGGCATCTCGGTTAAACCAGATTGCCTGTTGCGCGGCGGTATTCGAACGCTGTCATGTTGGGATTATGCCGCTGCGCGTTGCATGAACTGGAGCGGATGTGAAATGAACGGTCTCTTGGACTTATGTAAATCGTGACGCAGCGCGTCACGAATTCGATCACATTGAATTCGGAACGCACTGCGTTCCGTATATTGCTCGGCGCCAGTTCCAGGCTCATTCTCGATCCACCTTCGCAAAGGCCGAGCCTTTATGAACAAATGCCTTTCGACCAACCCGGTAACCATTGGCGAACCGTTCATAGAGAACGCAGCCGACGGCTACGCACTCGGCGGCTTCACCTGGCGCCACAGTTCGCCCGATCCACAGTGCCCAGTGGTCATCATCAACGCCGCCACGTCCGTGCGCTGTCGCCATTACTCAAGGTTCGCAGCCTATCTGTTCAACCACGGCTTCGACGTGATGACCTACGACTACCGGGGCATCGGCGAATCGCGCGGCGAGTCGATCAAAGGGCTGCGCGCCTCGTGGAGCGATTGGGGCGCGCTGGATTTCGAAGCGATACTCAAACGTGCGCAGCGGGAATTTCCCGGCCAGCCCATCGATGTGGTCGGCCACAGTTTCGGCGGCTGCGCGGCGGGCCTGGCCGAATCCGGGAAGGTGATCCGACGATTGGTCACCGTCGGCGCACAGTTTGCGTATTGGCGCGATTACGCTCCCGAACAGCGCTGGCGCATGCTGGGCAAATGGCACGTGGTCATGCCTTTGCTGACGCTGCTCTGCGGCTATTTTCCCGGCAAGCGCCTCGGCTGGCTGGAAGATACGCCAACCGGCGTTGTACGCGACTGGAGCACGCCTGCCGCGCGTTTCGAACAGCGCCCGAGCGGTCGCGCCCTGTTGCAGAAAACGGGTGCCCTGCCCTTCGCCAACGTCCGCGCCCAAACCCTGGCCGTCAGTATCAGCGATGACCCCTACGGCACGATCCCGGCGATCGAACGCCTGCTCGGCTACTTCAGCAACGCGGCCAGAACCCACCTGCGCATCGCGCCGCAGGACATCGACGAGCAACAAGTCGGACATTTCGCCTTTTTTCGCAGCGCATACCAAGCCACACTATGGCCCATCGCTCTGACCTGGCTGCAAACCGGCGCATTGGCCGCCGATGCTCCCGGGCGGCAATTGTCCTGCAGCTGAGCCCCTCTCAACGCACCACGGAACAGATCATGGCCTCCGCCAACAAGCAGCAAAAACGTGCCACCCGGGCCAAAGCCAAGGCCAAGCAGAACCGCACCAAGCGCGCCGAAGCGCCGGTCGAGCTCGACCCGAACGACGACCGCATCGATTTCGAATCGGTGGACCTGACCGAACTGTTCAAGAAAATGATCGACGCCGAGAAGATCAGCCAACAAGCGATGTGCGCGGCTTTCCTTGAAGACCCGCTGCTGGAGCTGGTGTATGAGCAGGAAGGCGAAGAAGGCGCGATGGATTTCATCCTCGCGGCGTTGATCGAGTATCGCCAGTGGTCGCAGGAAACCGACGAGGCCGGCGCGCTGGCATGGATCGAATCCCCGGCCTTCCAGGCCGACTATGTGGCGGCGTCCGACGTGATCGCCGCACAAACCCAACAGAAGAACTGAGCTCCCATGGCATCCCTGAACAAGCAACAGAAACGCGCCAAACGCGCCAAGGCCAAAGCCAAGCAAATCCGTATGGTCGGGCGCAAGCCGCTGGATCAGGACGAAGACCTCGGCCACCTCGCCGAGCCGATCCCCGATTACACCCTGGCGATGTTCAGCAAAATGCGCGACGCCGAAGCCGTCAGCCGCAACGAGATGTTGCTGACCCTGCTGCGCGAACTGGCGTTCATCATCGTCGATCACCCTGAATTGCTCGACATGGAAAACGCCGACAACGAAGGCATGGCCGCCACCCACCTGGCCGCCGACATGCTGATCGACTACCGCATGTGGGCCGATGGCATGACCATCGAAGAAGCCCAGGCCTGGCTGAGCGAGCCGCAGTTCATTACCGATTTCGGCGTGGCGCTGGATGCTTATGGGAAGTCGGTGGAAGATAGCGAACCCAAAACCGAGTAAGTCTTGCGCCGGACTTTCATGGACATCAAGTAAAAGGAGGTCAGGTGAAAAAGACGGACTCATGCGAGGAGGGACAGCTGACGAAAACGAAAGACTCGGCTGCACGCCTTCAGAACGATGCTGACAATCTTCCCAAGCCAACAACCTGGGACGAATGGTTCGACGAAGAGAAATGCAGCTCAGACTTTATGGGCTCGCGAGAACAAAGCTGAATCCGTTGAAACCCATAGTCATCCCCGCATCAAACAAAAACGGCCGCTAGTCATCCCTGACAGCGGCCGTTTCCACATCACGCCTTACGACTCAGTTCAACACCACCGCGCCACGCTTTTCCAGCTTGCGACGACGCGACACTAGCAGACCGGCGGCCACCACCATCAGGCTCAGCAGGCCCGTGGCGAGGATTTCCACGCGGTGCGCTTCCTGGAACAGCATGATGGTCAGCGCCGCGACGATGAAGATGATCACCGCGTAGGTCAGGCCTGGGAACAGCCACATGCTGAAGACGATTTTCTCGCCCCGCGCCATGCGCTGTTTGCGCATACGCAGTTGCGAGAACGCGATCACCAGATACACCAGCAGGGCGATGGCGCCGGAACTGGCGAGCAGGAATTCGAACACCGCAGCCGGAGCGACATAGTTGGCGAAGGTGCAGAGGAACGCGGCGCCAGTCGATAGCATCACCGCCCAGTAAGGCGTGCCGCTTTTGTTGGTGCGGGTCGACATGGCCGGGGCATCGCCGCGCTTGCCGAGCGAGAACAGCATGCGCGAAGACGTGTAGAGCGCCGAGTTCAGGCAACTGGTCACCGCGACCAGCACCACGATGTCGACGATCAACTTCGCGTTCGGAATGCCCATACGCTCAAGCACGGTCTGGTAGGAACCGAGGTTGGCCAGTGTCGGATCGTTCCATGGCACCAGCGCCACGACGATGAAGATCGAAACCAGGTAGAACAGGCCGATCCGCCAGATCACCGAGTTGGTCGCCTTGGAAATCTGCTTGCCCGGGTTCTTCGATTCCGCCGCCGCGATGGTGACGATTTCGGTGCCCATGAACGAGAACATGGTGGTCAGTATCGCGCCCAGCACAGCACCCATGCCGTTCGGCAGGAAGCCACCGCTGTCGAACAGATGCGACACGCCGCTGACCTGACTGGTCGGCAGGAAGCCGAAAATCGCCGCAAGGCCAAGGCCGATAAAGCCAATAATCGCCAGCACTTTGATCAGGGCGAACCAGAACTCGAACTCGCCGTAATTTTTCACGCTGAACAGGTTGGTCACGGTCAGCAACATCGTGATGACTAGAGCAAAGGCCCAGATATCGACGCCCGGGAACCACGCATGCAGGATGGTCGCGGCGGCGTTGGCTTCCAGCGGAATGACTAGGACCCAGAACCACCAGTACAACCAGCCGATAGTGAAACCGGCCCAGTGGCCGATGGCGCGGTCGGCGTATGTAGAAAAGGAGCCGGTGTCCGGCGAGGCCACGGCCATTTCGCCGAGCATGCGCATCACCAGCACCACTAGCGTACCGGCAGCAGCGTAGGCCAGCAGCACGGCGGGGCCGGCGGCGGCAATGGCATGGCCGGAGCCAACGAACAGACCGGCGCCGATCACACCGGCGATCGACAACATGGTCACATGACGCGGTTTGAGCCCCTGTTCGAGGCCGTTGGAGCTTGGAATACTGCTCATCGAAACTACCTTTGCAAGGAAAGCGAGTGCATCCGGCCCGTCTGCAAATTCCTTCTCGTAAAAAGAATCCAACGGGCTGTTCCTTATTCTGCACGCAATAATTGCGCCAAAATGTTTCAAGTCCCTGCATGCCGGGGGCGTGGCGGGCAGTTCAGCTTTCGATGCAAGTCCTTGTGTTTAATGGCTATTCGCCAAAGCGTTACCCTGCGACTCACTTTCAAGGCGAATTCGCGCACCAGAAACACACCTGAAAAGTGCGTGATGCACAGAAAAAGCGCAATTGAGGAACGTTCGGCCGGATAGCGCTTCCAACACCCCGCCAAAGCTGGCAACATCGCGCCTTTTTTTACGCGACACCCACGGGCTTGCATGATCAAACACCCGTTCGGTTGTTGACGGGGCGACAGTCTGCTGCGCCGATGCGACAACCTGCCACATGCCACCCGTTTACCGCTCGTAGCGCTGTTGGCTGCCATTGAAACGCTATGCTAGCTTGGCCGCCTCGCCAGGAAGGCCCGCCAACAGCAGGAGCGCAACATATATGAGGAACGCACATGGCTGAGGCCACGCCCGCGCTTGAAATCCGCAACTTGCACAAACGCTACGGACAGCTTGAGGTGCTTAAAGGCATCTCGCTGACCGCCCGCGACGGCGATGTGATCTCGATCCTCGGTTCCTCCGGTTCCGGCAAGTCCACGTTCCTGCGTTGCATCAACCTGTTGGAAAACCCGCATCAGGGCCAGATTCTGGTGGCCGGCGAAGAACTCAAACTCAAAGCCGCCAAAAATGGCGAACTGGTTGCAGCCGATGGCAAGCAGATCAATCGCCTGCGTTCCGAGATTGGTTTTGTATTTCAAAACTTTAATCTGTGGCCGCACATGAGCGTGCTCGACAACATCATCGAAGCCCCGCGCCGCGTGCTCGGCCAGAGCAAGGCCGAGGCCATTGAAGTCGCCGAAGCCCTGCTGGCCAAGGTCGGCATCGCGGACAAGCGCCACGCCTATCCGGCGCAACTGTCCGGCGGTCAGCAGCAACGCGCAGCGATCGCTCGCACACTGGCGATGCAGCCGAAGGTGATTCTGTTCGACGAGCCCACCTCCGCCCTTGACCCGGAAATGGTTCAGGAAGTACTTAGTGTCATCCGCGCATTGGCCGAAGAAGGCCGCACCATGCTGCTCGTGACCCACGAAATGGGCTTCGCCCGTCAGGTCTCCAGCGAAGTGGTGTTCCTTCACCAGGGCCTGGTAGAAGAGCAAGGATCGCCACAGCAGGTGTTCGAAAACCCGCTTTCGGCGCGCTGCAAACAATTCATGTCCAGCAACCGCTAACGGAGCAACATGCATGCAGAACTATAAAAAAGTCTTCCTGGCCGCAGCCGTCACCCTCGCGTTCAGCGCCGGTGCCATGGCTGAAACCCTGAAGATGGGCATCGAAGCGGCTTACCCGCCGTTCAACAACAAAGACGCCAGCGGTCAGGTTGTCGGCTTCGACAAAGACATCGGCGACGCCCTGTGCGCGAAGATGAAAGCCGAATGCACCGTGGTCACGTCCGACTGGGACGGCATCATCCCGGCCCTGAACGCGAAGAAGTTCGACTTCCTGATCTCCTCGCTGTCGATCACCGAAGAGCGCAAGGGCGCGGTTGATTTCACCGACCCGTACTACTCGAACAAGCTGCAATTCATCGCGCCGAAAAATGTCGACTTCAAAATCGACAAAGACTCGCTTAAAGGCAAGGTCATCGGTACACAGCGCTCCACGCTCGCCGCTACCTGGCTTGAAGACACCTATGGCTCGGACATCGATCTCAAGCTCTATGACGGTCAGGAAAACGCTTACCTCGACCTGACCTCCGGCCGTGTCGACGCCATCCTCGCCGACAAGTACGCCAACTATGACTGGCTGAAAACCGACGCCGGCAAGAACTACGAGTTCAAGGGCGACCCGGTCGTGGAAAGCGACAAGATCGGCATCGCCGTGCGCAAGGGTGACCCACTGCGCGAGAAGCTGAACGCCGCGCTGAAGGAAATCGTCGCTGACGGTACCTACAAAAAGATCAACGACAAGTACTTCCCGTTCAGCATCTATTGATTCTGACCTGCGGGACCGGCGCCGAGATCGTTCGGCGTCGGTTCCCGACCTTGCCTGCCGCGATTTGAACAGAAATCCATGATTATCAACCTCTACGGATTCGGCCCGGCCCTTGCTGCCGGCGCGCTGATGACTGTCCAGCTGGCGCTCACGGCCCTGTGCCTGGGGCTGGTGCTCGGCCTGCTTGGCGCCTTGGCCAAGACCTCCCCGTACAAGCCGCTGCAATGGCTTGGCGGCACCTATTCGACCCTGGTGCGAGGCGTCCCGGAATTGCTCTGGGTGCTGCTGATCTACTTCGGTACGGTCAACCTGATGCGCGCCCTCGGCGAGTACTTCGGCAACCCCGACCTGCAACTCAACGCCTTCGCCGCCGGAGTGATCGCACTGGGCCTGTGCTTCGGCGCCTACGCCACGGAAGTGTTCCGCGGCGCGCTCCTCGCCATTCCCAAAGGCCACCGTGAGGCCGGCCAGGCCCTGGGCCTGTCGAAATGGCGGATCTTCACCCGCTTGATCATGCCGCAGATGTGGCGCATCGCCCTGCCGGGCCTGGGCAACCTGTTCATGATCCTGATGAAGGACACCGCGCTGGTGTCGGTGATCGGCCTGGAAGAGATCATGCGTCACGCGCAGATCGGCGTGACCGTGTCGAAACAACCGTTCACCTTCTATATGGTGGCGGCGGTGATGTACCTCGGCCTGACGGTGCTGGCGATGACCGGCATGCACTTCCTGGAAAAACGCGCCGCCCGCGGCTTTGCGAGGAGCGCTCAATGAACTGGGACGTCATCATCAAATGGCTGCCGAAACTGGCACAAGGCGCGACCCTGACCCTGGAACTGGTCGCCATCGCGGTAATAGCCGGCCTGCTGCTGGCAATTCCGCTGGGCATCGCCCGCTCCTCGAAGCTGTGGTACGTGCGTTCGCTGCCCTACACCTACATCTTCTTTTTCCGCGGCACGCCGCTGCTGGTTCAACTGTTCCTGGTCTATTACGGCCTGGCGCAATTCGACGCCGTACGAGAAAGCTCGCTTTGGCCATACCTGCGCGATCCGTTCTGGTGCGCCACGGTGACCATGACGCTGCACACGGCGGCGTATATCGCCGAGATTCTACGTGGCGCCATTCAGGCGATTCCACCGGGCGAGATCGAAGCGGCGCGGGCTCTGGGCATGTCCAGACCCAAAGCGATGTTCTACATCATCCTGCCACGCGCGGCGCGCATCGGCCTGCCGGCCTACAGCAACGAAGTGATCCTGATGCTCAAGGCCAGCGCACTGGCCAGCACCGTCACCCTGCTCGAACTGACCGGGATGGCGCGCACGATCATTGCCCGCACTTACCTGCCCGTGGAGATTTTCTTCGCGGCGGGCGTGTTCTATCTGGTCATGGCCTATGTGCTGGTGCGCGGCTTCAAGCTGCTGGAGCGCTGGCTGCGCGTCGATGCCTGCCAAGGCCGCTGAAACTTCCCACGTGCTGACGGGCGAGGACTTACTCGCCCGCTTCACCGCGCTAGATGCTTTTCTTACGACGCATCAGGCGTTATGGAAACCCCGACCGTTCACTCATCCTTCGCTTGCTTGGGAAGCGTCCTGCCCCGAGTTGTCTTCGTGGCTACGCGGGCGATCGCTGGAAGACGCCGAGCAAGCTCATAATCATCCTGCCGATCTTATCGACGCTCCGGAGCCGTTCGCTTCTTTGGCGAGGTTGTCGGCCGAGCTGAGTGCTGTCGGTGAGTTGCCGGGGCATCCACTGGACGCCGCCGGCCATCGCTTGAATGTCGATGTACCGGGACGCAAGTGGCAGCAGATCGAGGCGTTTGCCAGTCGCTTGTCTTTTTCTGCGCAGCCGACGCATTGGCTGGATTGGTGTTCGGGCAAGGGACATCTGGGGCGGCGCTTGTTGAGTGGCGCGCAACAGCTGACCTGTGTTGAATTCGATTCCGCGCTGGTGGCCAGCGGTCAGGCATTGAGCCAGCGTCATCATCTACATGCCTTGCATGTGGAGCAGGATGTCCTGGCGCCGTATGCTTCTGCGGTCTTGAGCGCGGCCCACACCCCCGTCGCGCTCCATGCCTGCGGCGATCTGCACGTGCGGTTGATGCAACTGGCCAGCGCGGCCGGCTGCCAACAAATGGCGATTGCCCCGTGCTGCTACAACCGTATCAGCCGCAACGAATATCAGGCGTTATCTGCGGCGGGCCGGCGATCAGTCCTACAGCTCTCGCTGGAAGATCTGGCCTTGCCAATGAGCGAAACCGTAACCGCCGGTGCACGGGTCCGACGCCAGCGCGACACCTCCATGGCCCGACGACTGGCCTTCGATTTGCTGCAAAGAACATCGCGCGGCATCGACGAGTACTTGCCTACCCCCTCGCTGCCAAGTGCGTGGCTAGATAAGCCGTTCGCCGACTACTGCCGGGATCTGGCAGCACTGAAAAACTTATCCACCGTCGGCTCGCCAGATTGGGCAGCACTGGAAACCGCCGGTTGGCAGCGCCTGGCCGAAGTACGCAATCTGGAATTACTGCGCGGACTTTTCCGACGTCCGCTGGAGCTTTGGCTGAACCTGGATCGAGCACTTTTCCTTGTCGAGCAGGGCTACAACGTCCGCCTCGGCACCTTCTGCGAAATACCGCTCACACCGCGCAACTTGCTGCTGCTCGCCGAACGGGAATAGACGGCCGGCAGCCTGTGGATAACTCTGTTGATGAAATTTCGCTGGATCCAATATCCACGCCTGTTTCACGGCAATATCGACATTGGTCACTTTTTGTTCACATGAATAAAAAACCTGCAAAACAGGGATTTGCGCCCAAAATGAGAACGGCTCCGCAAAAAGAGGACTAAGCGCGCCAGCGAGCCTCCGAGTTGTGCATAAGCCGCCAATCGAAACGACATAACCGCCGAATCCGCAGCCTGCACAGCGAATATTTGCGAGCGTCCGCCAGCCTTGCTATACAAAGCCTGAACGCGCCGCCCGCGCACGCCAGAACAAGAAAAACCGACCGACAGGAAGCGACCGTGTTCATCTCTTATGCACAGAACTTTGAAGACGTCCGCCTTTGGCGCGCGCTCAAGCAATTCGAAAACGGCTTCTACATCGACGTCGGCGCCAATGACCCGTGCCACGACTCGGTCACCAAAGCGTTCTACGACCACGGCTGGCAAGGCGTTAACGTCGAACCGATGCAGAATTTCTACGACGCGCTCTGCCAGCAACGCCCGCGCGACACCACCGTGCAGTGCATCGCCAGCGACCAGCCCGGCGAAGTGACGTTGTACGGCATCCCGGACACAGGCCTGTCCACCGCCGATCCCGCCGTGGCCCAGCAACGCAAAGACCTTGGCATGAACGTGCAGCCGCTCACGGTCCAGGCCCGCACGCTCACCTCAATCTGCGAACAACACGCCGCCGACCGCCCCATCCATTTCCTAAAAATCGATGTCGAAGGTCACGAAGAAACCGTCCTGCGCGGCATGGATTTGAACCGCTTCCGCCCATGGATCATCGTGATCGAAACCCCATGGCTGCGCGACCACACGTGGGAGCCGTTGCTCACAGATGCCGGCTACCAGTCGATCCTGTTCGACGGTCTCAATACCTGGTTCCTAGCCGAAGAACACCTCAACCTCAAACCCGCCTTCGACATTCCACCCTGCAACCTCGACAACTTCCACCTCTGCCGCGGCCACGCCCTCGCCCATCCGCTAACCCCCGACGAACCCGACACCGCCCGACAACTCGCCGCAGCCCTGCACCGCGCCGAACAGGCCGAAACGCAACTGCACGCACTGCAAAACAGCCGCACCGTGCGCCTTCTGCAAAAGCTGCGTAACACCCTGGGCAGAGCGTGATTGCAGCGGCCACAAAAATAGTCTGAATTCAGGGGTTTACAGGATCCACCCAATCGCTATAATCGTCGCCCACACGCCGGTATAGCTCAGTTGGTAGAGCAACTGACTTGTAATCAGTAGGTCCCGGGTTCGACTCCTGGTGCCGGCACCATACAAAACAAGGGCTCGCAGCAATGCGGGCCCTTTGTTTGTGCGCTAGACGTAACAAGCGGCGTAACAAGCGCTGATAGGGCTTCGTTGATCAAAGACTCAGAAACAAACAGCAGCGTCGACATCGATGGCTGCGGGCTCATGGAGTGTGCGTATGTTTGGACAATTGATTGATCAAGCTCAATCAGCGTTGGCGCCCGGTTGGGTGGGGTCATTCATTGGATTGATTGGCGTTGTCATCGCAATCATTACGTATGTTCTTAGCCGAAAAAAGAAAGCACTGTCCTATACATTCATGGGTGAGCGCTTGCTGGGTTCATCGACTGGCAGCCTTCCCAACGACATTACTGTTCAGTACCAAAACAGTAATATCCCTCGCCTAACTCGATCCACTATCTATCTTTGGAATTCGGGCCAGCTACCAATCACACGTGACCATCTGGCCCCTGCTGATCGACCTCGCCTCGTAATCGGCAATGACGGTAGAATCTTGGCGATCACCGTGCAGAGAAGCTCTAGACCGGCTATTGAATTTTCGATCGCTGAAGACCCTCAGCGTCCCAATACCGCTATCCTTGACTTCGCTTTTTTGGACGTGGCTGATGGCGCAACCATCGAAATACTGCATACGTCTTCCGTTAGCTCTATCGCCGCGTCCGGCACAATTCTCGGCATTCCGCGAGGAATTCGTAATTTGGGCCGTACATCACCAAAAACTTTCAAGCTTCCTTTTAATGCGCCAATGCCAATGAACTTTATTGGAGGCGTGAGTATTTTGATGGGCGTTGTAATTGCTGTTGCAGGCGTCGTGGCACCTGAAAAGGCTGAGATGCTAGTGACACTCGGATTGACCAGTCAGGCCACAGTATTCCTGATGGCAGCGATTTATATCTTTTCTGGTAGCGGGGTAATCTACTTTTTTAGAAAAAAATACCCCAAGGGCCTAGCGATTCCAGAAAGTGAGCAATAACAACGTGTCTATCAGTAGGTTCCGGGGTCGACTCTTGGTGCCGCACCATATAAAACGAAACCCCTCAGAAATGCAGGCGGTTTGTTGTTTCTGGCTTATATTTTGACCGCGTTTCAGCTTCATTAAAAATATCAGCCCTTTTCCCTCAGATGTCGATGCCAGACGCATTCTCCCAAAAGGTAATGCTTTTGCCCAAAGGATAAAATCTCCGTTTTTATGCCAAATTATGAACTGGCAATAATTCTGGTGTGCCCATAAAAAGTTGTAATTGCACGAGGGTGCATTTTTTCAGCGCCCAGAGCTGGCAGAGTCAAGGGAAACCCAGCTTCTTGGTCCAAGAGTGCTTGATGCCTGGACGCTCGGTCCTTCCGCCGCAGAGACCGGCGCGTAGGTTGCGCGCGGCCTCACCTCCTTAACTCATCGACCATCGCTGATTCCTCGTTCTGGTGTTTAAGAAAAGCTAGAGAAAGTCGTGACCTACGAAAATATCCGCTTATCTCGTCCTCCATGGCCGGTGCTTCAGCGGCTGGCGAGAATTTCCCTCCGGTAATACGAGCAGCGTTGCGAGCCTTCATTTGGCGTACAGATTCCAACAAATCCCACTGAAATTGCTCCATCTCAGTATTCACCAGTGCTTTGCTCCTTCAATTTTTCAAGGACGGTCGCAGGCAGATAACAGAACTCCGCCTTCGTACTAGCAACCAGCAACCAGCAACCAGCAACCAGCAACCAGCAACCAGCAACCAAATTGAGCCTTCGGCAAGCCTGCTGTAAAAACATCGAGCCCGCCCCGAACATACTTTCTAACGTTAAGGGCTACGGCGCTGTTTTTCCAACGCTCGGCGCTGAACCTACGCAGCCTCAACCGAAAGCGAAATCCGCCGCCCGAGCTGCTGCAGCGCTCGCTCAACATTCTCGATCTTGGAGTGGTGCAGGAAATCGACCAGCCGATCGACCTGCGGCCGTTGCACGCCGAGACGACGCGCCAATTCGGCCTTGCTTAAACCTGATTCCAAAAGCGTATTCCACAACGCAACCTTCGCGGCAGTCAGAGCAGGAAGACGCAACACGATATCGTTCTCCTGGTCTCCTGAATGACCAGTAGGAATCATCCGGCGGTCATCCGCATAGATGGAGAATGCTGTCTCAATCGCGTCAATGGCGGTATCCAATGCCTCCCCGAGGGTATCGCCGACGGCGTGCATCTCTGGAATCGCCGCGCAAGTCAGCCAGACGCTGCCCGGCTCTTCGTGAACTTCCAAGGCATATTCGAACATCACGCTTCCTCTCATGGGGTACAGCTGAGCCTCAGTCCTTGAGGCCCAACTGTTTGATTATCGTTTTTCTCAATCCTTCGCCCATTTCCTTGGCTCCGTGGTCGGGAAACACAGTTGATTTGCCATTCAAGGAGACCTTGAAGTGGCTGCCGTTGCCGGCTTGGAACTCAACGCCTTGGGCTTTCAACCATCGCCGAAACTCGCTGTACTTCATGTGCATCACTCGCTGTTTCGGTAGAGCGAAATTGCAACATATTTGGTGCACATGCAACACAAGTGTTGCATGCGCAACTGAAACGCTCAAGGCCAGCACTCGGCCACGATTGTGCGCTCGATCTTCTCAAGCTACCGTCAAACCCGTCGCTGCCAATTCAGCGACCGGGCCTGATAACCCGGGTAAGATCCAGGCGCACCAGCGCCCCAACCCACGATTGCCGGCGCTTTTTTGTGTCTGCATTCACGTGTAATGGCGGCTTTGCGTGGGAGACCTTCGGGTCTGCCGGGTTCCTGTATCTCCGGTTTCTCAGCCTGCGCATAGCTGCCACCCTTTCGCCTGAGAACGAAAATGGCGGCTCTCATTTGATACAGGGAGTTCACAAATGAATGCCATTGATCCATCCGCAATCCGCCTGTCAGCGATGCCCGTCACTTCCCACCTCTTGTCGAATATCAGGTGAAGCGAAATGACCAATTATCCGGATCTGAAAACCCCAAGCCTCACGCACTTCTCCTTCCAATCCAATATAGCGATGTTCCGCACCAACCGCGGTGTGCCAGTGATCGCCGCCCTCTCGCACGCCTCACACTTGCTTCACATCTCCAAGCTACTGACCGCTGACTCCACAGTCTCTAGCGACCCTGACCTTCACGCATACGCCTCTCAATATCTGCAAGAGTTAAGCAAGGCGCTGATCGATGATGTGGTGAAAGTGATGGACGCGCCGCCAGACAAGCCGTTGATGTAAATCACGGCGTATGAAGCCCTCGTTGATGCGAGGGCTTTTTGCGTTTCAGACCTGACTCACCTCAAACACAAACGAAATCTTCTGCTGAATCGCACTCCACACATAGCGCAGATGCTTGCCCTGTTTCGGAATCGACACGGCAGGCGGCCGAAACGCAGCAACGCATTCCTGGCCGGGCAATCGCACGCTGTTATAGAGCAGCCCCCAGGATTCGGTATCGCGCAGTTGCCGCGCGAACACCTGTGATGGTCCGTATGCTTCGGGATCGGGTTGATGCAAATGTTCGAAGCCGTGGCGAACATCATGCAACGGCTTGACCACCTGATTGATGTAAGTGCGCATGGTCAATTCAAGGTCGGCTTCCTGAGTCGCAGCAAGAAAACGCTCCTGATGGAAACAGGTTTCGGCGATGGCGGCTGCCTGGCTGCTGGCGGCGTAGTAGACGCCGAAGGTGCCGTCGCTGAAGCGGCTGCGTTTGCCGACGTGGGTGAACGCGGCCATCACAGGGCTGGTGCCGGGGCCTGACAGGCGGTCTTCGGGACGTACGCGGGCGAGTACGCCGGCCTGTTCGATCAGGCGATCATTGGTCAGCGCCTCGATGGCGTAGGCGACTTCGAGGTCTTCGGGGTCGAGTACGTCTTCGAACAGCGCAATCGGCGGAAAGCTGCTGTTGACGATGCGATAGGCGCGCGGCCATGGCACATCGACCAGCGCTGGCGCTTTCAACCGCGGACTCCGTCGAGGTAGCGGCGCACATCGGCGATGTCGACCACCCTCCCCGCCAGCATGTAATCCAGTGCGGTTTGGCCATTGAATGGTGCTGCCGTGTTCGGGCTGCTGACCCAGGCGTAAGCGCGCTCGCGACTGTTGCTGAAGATGATGCTCAACGCCTTGTGAATGCCCATCAGATACGAGATGCGCTCAAGGGTGTCATGGGGCAGACGTATGTTTGGCAGGTGTTTATATTTGTAGAACGTGGTGTTGCCGACGCCACCGAGCAGGGTGCGCTGTTGCTCGGCGTTGCAGCCCCAGTGTTCCATGAGGCTGAAGAAGAACTTCAGCGCAACGCGACCGGCTTCGGGGGCATCGAGTTGTTCGCGTGGTTGTAAAGCGGGGGATGAAGATGGCATTTGCCGCCTCCTTAGATTTATCGATGCTCGCAGCGTAGTACAGATATGTATCTAAATCCAAGATTAGTACATAAGTGGATTTAAGCCCTGCTTAAACCAAGCCGTCCGTGTTGTCGAAACCGTAGCTATTTTTTGACCCTCATCACCCGCACCCCAGCAAAAACCCCAATCTTCTGTCAGCCTCCAGCCATCGGCGGGGAAATCAATTCGCTACTAAATCCGCGACAACTATGCTCAGGTGCAGGAATATAGCCGGCATAGGCGCCGGACCGGTCGCCCCGTAAACAACAATACCCAGCCCACTTCAGAGGGCATTACCCATGGATAGCAGAACCTTACGTAACCTGATGCGCATCGTGCAGACCGGCTCGTTGTCGGCCGCAGCCGAGCATTCGTGCCTGACGGTGCAGGCGTTGGCCGCGCAATTGAACAAGGTCGAAGAGCAGTTCGGTTTCCGCTTGTTTCGGCGTTCCAACAAGGGCCTGACGCTGACGCCGCAAGGCACGGAGCTGACGCCTTACATCGATAAAGTGCTGATTGCCACGCGGCAGATGGAAGAGAAAGTCGAAGCGCTGAAGGTGCCGGGCCAGCGCACGTTGAAGGTGGCGTTGAACAACACGCTGTCGCCTGACTTCAACCGGCGCATGATCGGACGTCTGATCGAGGTGTTTCCCGATTACCAGATGGAATTCAGCTACGCCGAGTCGATGGAAAACCTCAGCAAGCTGAAGAACGAGGATTTTGACCTCGCCGTGCTGATCGGCCCGCAGCGGCCGGGGCTGCCGAGCATCGTTCTGCCGGAGGTACAGGTGCAGGTGGTGGGCGCGCATTGCGGCCAGGAAAACGATCCGCTGACGCTGCTGGGCAATAAGTTTCAGGTGCGTCCTGCGGAAGATTGTCCATATTCCCACAGCTTTTTGCGTTTTCTCGACGCCGGGCTGGGCAATCACGAGAACGGCCAGCGCATGGTCTATTCGTGCAGCGAAACCCTGACGCTGTCGCTGATCACCCAGATGGATGCGGTCGGCATGGTTTCGCGCGAAGCGGCGCAGAAAAACGGCCTGACAATTTTCCCCGGATTCGAGGATTTCCTCGAAGTGCGCCTGGCGGTAAACAATCCGGAGTTGTCGCACCAGGCGTTGAACGATGTCGTCGATTTGCCACTACATGAACGAGCCGAGCGCAATGTACGCAGCCGTCCCCACCGCCACACTGAGAAAGAGGTTTTTGCTGAAATACGCACATAACAACGTCGGAATCGCGGCATAGAATTCCGGGCGATCGAGCTGGATCTGCCGGTCCTTGATCAACAAGGGCGTGAGGCTGATCGCAGCGACGATCGCCACCGGCAAATATTCCAGCGCCCGCGCCACGAACGGCGGCCAGTGCTCGGTGTTGATTTGCAGCGGCAAGGCGCGTGGCAGAAAGGTCACGGCCATCATCAGCACGACCACCAGAATCAGGAACGTTTGGTCAGGCATACACCCACTCCGCAGCCCACAAACGTGGCGATGAATACGTTGAATGGCGAACTGCCGATCAGGCTCAGCACCCCCATGCACACCACGGCAGCAGCGGCCGCGATGAGTTTGTTGCGCGTATTGCACAGCGAGACCAGTACGTAGAGCATCATCGCCGTCAGCGCGTAGTCGAGCTGATATTTGATCAGGTGCGCCGCGTACTGCGCGCACACCGCACCGAGCAAGCCGCCGAGTACCCACGAGGTGTGGCAGAACAGGTTGAAGCCGATCAGGTAGCGCACGTTCACCGGCGCACCGCTGCCGAGCTTTACGCTGTGAAACGCAAAGGACTCATCGGTCAGGCCACTGGCGTAGCACCAGCGCTCCATACGACTCAAACCCAGTGCACGCAGGGCCTTGGCCATGTACACCGACATCAGCATATGGCGCGCGTTGATCAGAAACGTGGTCAGCACGATGGTAGTCAGCGACGCGCCGCTGGAGATCAGCGCCAGCGCGGCGAACTGTGAAGCACCGGCATAAACGAACAGGCACATCGCCACGGGCAGCCACATCGGCAACCCGGCGTTGACGGCCATCAGCCCGAACACGAATGACACGGTGAAATACCCGGCGACCACCGGACTGGCTTCGGCAAACGTGCGCGACGGCTGATCAGCAGCCATCAGCGGCGCACTGCCGGACGTTTCATTCATAGGTCCCTCTCAAATGTCCGTTCGCCATGGGGCTCGCAAAAACCCTGGGCGGTCCAGAATCGCTTGCCCGCGAGGTTAGCATCGTCGACGAACAGAAACATCCGCAGCACGCCGACCCGTTTCATGTCCGACGACGCCGCTTCAACCAGGCGCTGCCCCACGCCCTGGCTGCGATAGCGCGGGCTGACGGCCAGATGATTGATCGTGCCGCGGCTGCCGAGCATGCCACCAAGCACCGCGCCGACGATCTCGCCGGTGACGTCGAAGGCGAGGTAAGCCGTGGTGGTTTTCTGGATCAGTACGCCGCGCAGGCATTTGGCGTCTTGCCATTCGCAGAACGACACTTCGTCGAACTGCCGGAAGAAACGCTCCATGCGCTGTGCATCCTTGGCCGTGGCGCGGCGCAGCACCACCGGCGTCGAGCATTCGACGCCGTCGATTGGGGTGATCTGATTAGCGAACAATGTCGAAAGCGGTCCCGGGCCGCGAGAAAGAAATCGCCAGAATCTGCCGATACGCCATGGCATGGGTATGGGTGTTGCGCGCCGGGGTCACATAGTGGCGCATGTCGCGGTCGAGGAAGTAGGTGGTATCGAGAATTTCCTCGTACGTAGTCGCCGCCAGTTGATGCTCGTGGATGTCGTACAAACGACTCTCCGCACCCTCGACATTGTTGCGTCCCCAAAAGTGCACGCCGCTGAACGGATAGCCGTCGCAGTGAATGCCTTCAGGGGTAATTTCTAGCTGCTTGCCGGGTTTGATTTCGATGCGGATCTGATGAATCTGGCACTGCCAGATTTCGTCGTGCAGTTCTTCCGGCAACACGCTTTTGTACACCTCGAAATCGGTGTCGATCAGGCTGCGCATCACCGGTGAAGTCAGCACTTCCTCGGAGAAGTCCTGAAAGTGCCGTACCACGCCGCCAACATAGGCGTTGTGCTCTTTCGACTGCACGTAGGCGCGATGTTCGAGTTGCTTGAGTTCACGCGTCTTCGGGTTGTACTCGAAGTCGCTGTAACGACGGTAACGCATACCCGCGTCGGCCTGACCGTAATAACTGTCTGGCTCCATGTTCTCCCAACTTTTGGTCAGTCTGACAAAGTCGGCGAAATGACCGTAGAGATTGAAGTCACCACCCTGGACGTTGACAAACTTGTCGCGCCGTAGCGATTCGCCCACTTCTCTGTTTAAAACGATCATTACCCAAATCTCCGCTGCGTTGAGCGGCCTAATCTATTAGGTGGAGAATTTGCGTCCATGAGAAAGAATTTCAGGCATTTGAAAAGCCATTTGAAACGAGGCTTGAAGCGACGCGAAAACAACTTTTACATGACAAAAACACGGGTTTTCCGGTTTTTCGCTGGAAAAACATCAAAAGAAAACCCCGAAGGCCTCGGGGTTTTCTTTTGTTTCTTACGCGCGATCGTTCATCAGAAGATGTTGATCGGGTAGTCCACGAACACGCGCAGCTCGTTGCCGCTGACGTTGTATTCGCTGGATTTCTGCGACACGCGCAGGATCGAGCTGCGCAGCTTCACGCTCAGGTCTTTGGCCGGGCCGCTTTGCACGACGTACTTGAACTGGTTGAAGATCTCGCGCTCGGTGCCGCCTTCGCTGGTGGACGTGGTGATGTTGTCGCCACGCACATACGCGAAGTTGTAGCTCAGACCCGGTACGCCGAATGCGCCGAAGTCCAGGCCGTAGCCCAGCTGCCAGCTGCGTTCGTCTTCGGCGTTGAAGTCCGACCAGTAGGAGTTGGCCAGGTAGATGGAGTTACCACCGTCACCGACACGGCCCTGATCTTTCTGATAGCCGCCGTAGGCGTAACCCAGATTGCTGTCGCCGGTGGAACGCTGGTGCGCCACGGTGAACGAGTGCGGGCCGGTAGCGAAGGTGGCGGCCAGGCTCCAGATCTTGTTGTCGTCGCCGGTTACAGCGTTTTCGCGGACATAGGAGTTATCGAGCTTGGTGCGATAACCGTTGAAGTCCAGGGTCAGCGATTGTTCCTTGTTGAAAGGAATCACGTAGTTGGCGTTCACGTATTGTTTCTTCAACACGTCTTCAACGTCGGACGCGTACAGCGCGCCTTTGAAGTTTTCGGTGAACTGGTAACTGCCGCCCAACACGTTGATTGCCTTCAGACCGCCGCTGTCACGGCCTTCATCGCTCTTGCGCGATTCAGCGGTGAAACGACCGGCGTTCAGCTCCAGGCCTTTGATCTCGCGGGAGGTGATCAAAGTACCGGTGTAGCTTTCCGGCAGCAGACGCACGTTGTCGTAGCTCAGCACCGGCAGCGCCGGCATCTGGTCGCCGTAGGTCAGCACGGTGTTGGAGAAACGGAATTTGACCGCTGCGCCGCCCTTGGCGATGTCATGCGCCGCGCGACCGTCATTTTCCTGCTTGAAGAAGTCGATGCCTTGCGCGCCGGTACGACCCTTGCCGCCGTCCAGACGCAGCGCATACAGACCAAAGGCGTCTACACCGACACCCACGGTGCCCTGGGTGAAGCCGGACGAGAACGTCCCGATCGCCGCCTGGCCCCACTCGGCTTTGTCCGGACGACCGTCCTTGTAATCACGATTGATGTAGGCGTTGCGCAACAGCACTTTAAGGCTGCTGTCTTCGACAAAACCCTTGGATTCGGCCTGGTCGTTAGCCATGGCCTGTGTAGCACTCAACATCCCCAGTGCGATCAGACTGATCCGCTTGTTCAACATGTTGTTTTCCTTATTACGGGTTGAAACGCGCTGTGTCGAACGGCTGAAACGGCGCTTTTGCACTCTTCTATTCACCCCGAAACAAAAAGACCCGCCTTGATCGAATCATGGCGGGCCTGCTCCTTGTTTTGAATCATGGCGGTTGGCCACAGGCGTTGGGCCGAATCGTAGCCGCGCCCTGAACAGTGTGTCAATTTCAAGAATCGTCTTTAAATAGGCGAAAAACGTCTAAGAAACGTAAATTTTGCGCTGACTCCTTGCACAGAAATGCCGCCATTCAGTGAATCCAACGCTTGTTCATATTCAACGCGATGCGCGTATCGAATACGACACATATTGAAACAATCAAACAAGACGACTTCTCAGGAATAATTAACGCTAGCAAATGCTAAGCATTACCATTCGCGCGCTCGAATTCTTCCACCCTTTCGGATGCGCTTCAGATGCCTGCCCCGTTCCGTTTTACGCCCGTCACCCTTGGGCTCTCGGCTTTTTTGTCCAGCAGTCTTGCCTTCGCGGCGACCGAACTGCCCGCCACCTCGATCAGCGCCGAAGCAGCAGCGGACGACCCGCGCGTGAAAGTCAGCAACACCGCGACCCGTACCTCGACACCCGTACGCTACGTGCCGCAGGCAATCGATTCGATCAAGACCGCCAACGTCGCCAACTACGGCACCAGTGACATCGGCGACGCCCTGAGTGGCATGCCCAACGTCAGCAGCAGCGCCGACACCCGCTTCGACAGCCTGCGCATCCGTGGTTTCGATGCCAGCAACGATTTCTATCTGGACGGCATCCGCGACGACAGCCAGTACAAGCGCGACCTGCACAACATCGAACGCGTCGAAGTACTCAAAGGCCCCGCCGCCGTGCTTTATGGCCGTGGCAGTCAGGGCGGGATCGTCAACCGGGTGAGCAAAACGCCGGAAGCCGGGCGCCGCTCCACTGTTGAAGCCCAGGGTGGCAGCGAAGATTTGCGCAGTCTTTACGCCGACCTCAGCACCGACCCGAGCGACACCATCAGCCTGCGCCTGAATCTGGGTAACATGGATGAAAACAGCTTCCGCGATGGCGTCAGCGGCAACCGCCAATTGTTCGCACCGTCGATGAGTTGGCAACTGACGCCCGACCTGAACTGGCTGGTGCAGTACGAATACAGCCGTTACAACCGCACGCCGGATCGCGGTATTCCCGGGGTCAACGGGCGCCCCGCCGACGTTGGCCGCGACACGACCTATGGCAACGATCACGATTTCATCGACGACAAATCGCAATCGCTGCGCTCGAAACTCACCTATGAGATCAACGATAACTGGCAACTGCGCCAGACCCTCGGCGTGTTCAAGCTCGACAGTGATTTCGACAACACCTACCTCACCGGCTACACGCCGGCGACCAACAAGGTCACGCGCCAGCATTGGCAGCAGGACCTGACCACCCGCAACGTCTACAACAACCTTGAACTGGAAGGCGGTTTCGATACGTTCGGACTTGAGCATCGCTTGCTCACCGGGGTTGAAATCGGCAGCCAACGCCGCGATCCGACGTTGTACAACGCCGCCACCGGAAGGACGCCCGGCGCGCAGCCCGTGCCGTCACTCGACCTGTACAACCCCAACCGTGACCTGCGCCACACCGGTCGCATGCAAGTCTCCAGTAGCAGCCACACCGAGGTCGAAAGCCGCGCAGTGTACGTTCAGGATCAGCTACGCCTGAACGATCAATGGCAACTGCTCGGCGGTTTGCGCTACGACACCTTCGACATCGAATCGACCAACAAGCTGCGCAACATTTCCGAAGACCGTGACAGCCACAGCACCAGCCCGCGCGTGGGCCTGGTCTGGACGCCCCTGCAGAATCATTCCTTCTATGCCTCGTGGTCGAAGACGTTTTCGCCGGTGGGCGGTGGTTTGATCGGCATCACCCCGGGCGCGGCCGGCAATACCAACGACTTGAGCCCCGAGCTGACCAAGCAGAAAGAAATCGGCGTGAAAAGCGACTGGCTCGACGATCGCCTCAGCACCACGCTGGCGGTCTATGACCTGGAACTCTACAACCGCCGCACCACCGATCCGAATGATCCAACGCTGACGGTAATGTCCGGTCTGCAACGTTCACGCGGGATCGAACTGACCGCCACCGGTAACATCACCGGCAACTGGTACGTACGTGGCGGCGTCGGTGTGCAGGATGCGACCATCGAAAAAGACAACAACGGCCTGGAAGGCAAGCGCATCAACAACGTGGCCAAGCGCAATGGCAGCCTGTTTCTCACCTGGAAACCGCAAATGGGCTGGTACGGCGAAACCGGCCTGACGCTGGTCGGCCAGCGCTATGCCGACAACGCCAACACCGTGATGTTGCCGGGCTATGGCCGTTGGGATGCGCTGCTGGGTTACCGGTTGAAAGACTGGGATTTACGCGCGGCGCTGAACAATATTACCGATCGCGAGTACTACGCTTCGGCGACCAGCGCGTTCCAGATTCAGCCGGGAGCGCCGCGTAGCGTGGTGATGACGGGCACCTACAGCTTTTAGGCCAGCGCAAAAAACTGTGGGAGGGGGCTTGCTCCCGAAGGCGCCGAGTCAGTCGACATTATTGTCACTGATCCGACGCATTCGGGAGCAAGCCCCCCCCACCGGTTCAATGTTCACAATGGTTTTTGTGTCCTGCATAAAAAAGCGCCGCCATCCCGGCAGCGCTTTGACCTGTCCTTGTTGTTCTTATCCTTCCATTACATCCCATAACGCTTGCAGTTCGGCCTCGCTGAACAGGCCAGCGGGGTAGCGCTCGATCATCATCCGGCGCGGATCAGGTTCCCTGATCTGACGCGTTCCATTGGACTTCAACCAATGCGCGACCAGCTGCAGCGATTCGCCGTTTACCGCCATGGGATGCACAGTCCGCTCGCTGACTACGTTCATTTCGGCGTTCATTTCAGCGCTCTCTCCCCGTTCATGAGCGGCTACGGTATCCAAGATTCATGACAGAACTGTTGAAGTTCTTCTCCCTCCCTAGTGCACTGGAACCGATACAAGAGCTATGCCAAGACTCGGCATCTGTCGACAGGCGGATACAAAAAAGCCCGCCGTCCTTTCGGGCTGCGGGCTTGTGTTCATGCGTAGCGAGCTAATCATTAGCCTGGCCGATTTAGTAACCAACTCAAGCTGTTACGACTCAACTCACTCTTTGTGCGGCGCTGGCTGTTGCTGAGTAAGGCAGTGAATGTTGCCGCCGCCCAGTAACAGTTCGCGGCCCGGCACCATCACCACTTCATGCTGGGGGAACAGCTTCTGCAGAATCTCCCTGGCCGGTGCGTCCATCGGGTCGTTGAAGCTTGGCGCGATGATGCCGCCGTTGACGATCAGGAAGTTCACGTAGGAACCGGCCAGGCGCACGGACGGGTTACGCTCCTGGGAACCTTCGACCGCATCGACCCCGGCGCACTCTTCTTCGGTCGCGTACAACGGCCCCGGAATCGGCATTTTATGCACCGTGAACGGGCGACCCTTGGCGTCGGTGCTGCCTTGCAGCACTTTCATCGCGGCCTGGCAACGCGGGTAGTTCGGATCCTGCGGATCGTCCGTCCACGCCAGCAGCACTTCGCCCGGACGCACGTAGCAGCAGAAGTTATCCACATGGCCGTCGGTTTCGTCGTTGAACAAGCCGTCCGGCAACCAGATGATCTTATCCACAGCCAGATTGGCGCTGAGCACCGCTTCGATCTCTTCGCGGCTCAGGTGCGGATTGCGATTGCGGTTGAGCAGGCACTCTTCGGTGGTGATCAGCGTGCCTTCGCCATCAACGTGAATCGAACCGCCCTCGAGCACGAAGCCCTCGGTGCGATAACGCGGGCTGCGCTCGATCTCGAGGATCTTGCCGCCGACTTGCGAGTCGCGGTTCCACGGCGAGTACAGGCCGCCATCGAAGCCGCCCCAGGCGTTGAAATCCCAGTTCACACCGCGCACTTCTCCGCTGTTGTTGATGACAAAGGTCGGGCCGCTGTCACGAACCCAGGCGTCATCGCTGGACATCTCGACCAGACGAATATTCGGCAGATCGAGGCGCGCACGGGCGTTTTCGTATTGGCCGGCGGAGACCGCAACGGTCACCGGCTCGAAACGCGCGATGGCCTTGGCCACCGCCGCGTGTGCGGCTTGCGCCGGTTTGCCGCCCAGGCGCCAGTTGTCCGGGCGCTCGGGCCAGATCATCCAGGTTTGCGTCTGTGGCGCCCACTCGGCCGGCATGTGGAAGCCGTCGGCGCGCGGGGTACTTTTCAATGTGGTCATCAGGACTCCAGGGAACCGTCGAGGGTTTTCAACGCGCCGTACAGATTGGGACGGCGGTCGCGGAATGAACCCCACGCGCTGCGAATATGTTCCAGCTCGTCGAGGTTGAACGTGTGCACAAGAATACCTTCTTCGGTTTTATTCAGCTCCTGCACTTTTTCGCCGAACTGATTGGCGATGAACGACGAGCCGTAGAACGTGATGTCGTAGCCGTCCTGTTCTTCGTTGCCGATGCGGTTGCTGGCGATCAGCGGCATCAGGTTGGCGCCGGCATGGCCCTGCTGCACACGCTGCCAGTGATCGCGCGAGGAGATGGTCTTGTCGTGCGGTTCGCTGCCGATGGCGGTTGGGTAAAAGAGGATTTCCGCGCCTTGCAGGGCCATGCTGCGCGCCGCTTCCGGAAACCACTGATCCCAGCAAATACCCACGCCGATTTTCGCGTAACGGGTATTCCACACCTTGAAACCGGTATCGCCCGGGTTGAAGTAATACTTCTCGTGATAACCCGGACCGTCCGGAATGTGGCTTTTACGATAAATACCGAGGTTGCTGCCGTCGGCGTCGATGATCGCGATGCTGTTGAAACGCGCGCGCCCGGCCAATTCGTAGAAGCTGATCGGCAGCACCACTTGCAGCTCTTTGGCGATGGCCTGGAAATGCTGGATCGCCGGGTTGTCCTCGACCGGGGTCGCCAGTTGCAGGTAATCCGGATTCGGCTTCTGGCAAAAGTACGGCGCCTCGAACAATTCCTGAATCAGGATGATCTGCGCGCCTTTGGCGGCGGCTTCGCGGACCAGCCTTTCAGCGGTTGCGAGGTTGGCGTGCAGATCCCAGGAACAGGCCATCTGCGTGGCGGCGACGGTAACGATACGGCTCATGAATCATCTCCGGGCAAGTGCTTTGACGGTCGGAAAGTCGACCGAAAAGGAAACGCGCGCGCCGGAATGAAACCGCCATGCCGGAGCAATGGCGACTTTATAGCCGATAAATATCTGGTTTAAAAGCATGATTTGAGCGTTTCGTCTGCAAACAGTGAGATTAAGCCGATAAATATCGATGACTCACTGCAAAATAAATGTGGGAGCGCGCTTGCTCGCGAATGCGGTGTGTCAGTCATTGAATGTGGCGACTGGCATACAGCTTTCGCGAGCAAGCCCCGCTCCCACAAGGGATTTGCGGTGTTTACAGCCCTTCGGTCAGCACCCGATCCAGCATATCGACAAAGAAGTCCACACTCTGGCGCGACGTCACCATCGGCGGTTTGATTTTGAGAATATTCAGGTCGTCGCCGGTCGGCTGCATGAAAATCCCCAGCTCGCGCAGGCGGTCACACAGCAATGCAGTCTCTGCAGTCGCCGGCTCCAGCGTCTCGCGGTTGCGGACCAATTCAAGGCCGAGGTAGAACCCGGAGCCATGCACCGCGCCCACCAGCGGATGTTTATCGATCAAGGCCTCGAGTCGCGCCTTGAAGTGACCGCCCACCGCCTGCGCGTTTTCCCAGAGTTTTTCTTCCTCCATGACGTCCAGCACCGCCATGCCGATCTGACAGCTCACCGGGCTGCCCCCGGCCGACGAGAAGAAATAACCCTCGGCTTCCAGCGCCTCGGCGATTTCCCGGCGGGTGATCACCGCACCCAGCGGCTGGCCGTTGCCCATGCCTTTGGCCATGGTGATGATATCCGGCACCACGCCCTGATCTTCGAAGCCCCAGAAAAACCTGCCCATGCGCCCGTAACCGACCTGCACCTCATCGGCGATGCACACGCCGCCCTGCGCACGTACCAACGCGTAAACCTGTTGCAGATAACCCGGCGGCAGCGAGATACCGCCCGCGTTGCCATACACCGGTTCGCAGATGAAGCCGGCCAGTTGGCGCTTGTGTTCAGCGAGTTTATGCAGATGATGCTCGACGCTGCGCACGTAATCCGGCGCCGAGTCCGGGCCACGGAATTCGCCGCGATAGGTATTCGGCGCGGTCACCGGATGTACCCAGTCCGGGCGGCTTTCCAGCGCTTTCGGGTTGTCGGCGATCGATGTCGACACCGCATCGGCGCCAACCGTCCAGCCGTGATAGGCCTCCAGCACGCTGATGATGTCGCGACCGCCGCTGTAGGCCCACGCCAGGCGAATCGCCAGATCGTTGGCCTCGCTGCCGCTGTTGACGAGGAACACCCGATCCATGCCCGCCGGCGCCAGTTTGAGCAGGCGCTCGGAGAACTCCGCAACCGCAGCGTAGTTGAAGCGCGAGTTGGTATTGAGCAGCGACCACTGACGCGCCGCGACCGCGGCCATGCGCGGATGCCCGTGACCGAGCACCGCGACGTTGTTAAGCATGTCGAGGTACGAACGGCCCTGCATATCGATCAGGTGATTGCGCCAGCCGCGTTCGATGCGCGGCGGGTCAGCGTAATAGTGCTTTTGCGTGCGGGCGAAACTGGCCGCGCGACGCTCCAGCAGGGTTTTTCCGTCCAGCTCCGGTTCGGCATCGCAGGCCAGTCCCAGCAGCGCTGCCGGCGATGGACACAAAGCCCGCCACGCCGGCGCACGCGAGGGTGTGCAGAACAACGGCGCATCGAGGTGCTCGCCTCGACACAATTGCACGCGCAACGGCCCGCTGATTTCACCCAGCGCCTGCCCTTTGTCCAGCGCCGTGCCGCTAGGCAGATTGGCCGTGACGCCCCACAGACGAACGCTCAGTTGCGCACCGTTGAGTTGCAGCGCGTCGTCACCTGCGGACTGCAGCACTCCGGCAAACGGCGCTGCCACAGCGGTGCCATGGGGCACGTGCAATTCGACATGCAGCGCGAAGGTGTCCGGCTCCTCAGCGCTGTCGGCACGGGTACGCGACAACCGGTATTGGCCGTAACGGCTTGCCGCCAGGCCATGGGCAGCGGCCGCTTCAGTCAACAGGCGCTGATCGATGCCCGCCTGCTCCCAGTTGCCAGCCTCGAAATGCGGACTGAGCACGCCCAGGTCGATCAAAGCGAATTCACGTCCGACCAGGCTCGGCAGCAGCGGCGCAAACCCATCGCTGTCGATGGCGGGCAAGGCATAACCGACGGCGTTGACAATCGCCGCTTCCATCAGTGCCAACGGCACGGAAGTGGCCACGCGGAAAATCTCCCATTCGTGGCTGAGATTGTCACGACTGTAAGTGTTGCCAGGATCGATGCTGACCTGCTGCTCGCCACTGAGCACCAGCACCGCTGCCCGCGCCACGATCAATGGCCACAAGGCCTGCAGTTCTTCGTACTGCAACGGATTGGCCGCGTGATAGGCCTTGACTGCCGGCAGGATCACAAACGGATCGCCATCGGCGTGATGCAGCAAAGCGGCGCAGGTCACCGACAAATCCGTGATGCGCCAGGTGCGCACCAGATCGCCAAAATCAATCACTCCCTGCAACTGCCAATGACGCTGGGCATCCCGCTGCCAGACGACATTATCGTCAGTGATGTCCATGTGAATTGCCTGCACCGGCAGTTTGTCCAGCAGCGGCTGCAAACGGCACTCGGACTGCTCGGCGGCAGCGCTGATCGATGCGCGTTGCTGCGCGTCCGTGACCACTGGCAACAGATGCTGGATCAACGCATAGGCGTGACGCGCGTCCCATTGCAAGGTGCGCTCAAGACCCGGGTGATCAAAGCCTGCCAATGCCAGGTCCATCTCGCCGCAGAGCCGGCCAAAACCGGCTACTACCTCACGGCCCAGATGATTGAAATCGGTCAGCGGCTGGCCGTCGATGTACTCCAGCAGCCGCACGTGCACCGCTGCGCCATCGGCTTGCAATGACAACAGATCTTCGCCGTTATTGGCCGTAATCACGCCGGGCACCCTGATCGAAGAATGCCCGGCGAGGTACTTGAGGCCGGCATGCTGGGCTTGCAGCTCCACCAGGGCGTAATCGCCACGACAGATTTTCAGCACGAAGCGCCCGCGTGCACTGTCGAGGCGATAGTTCAGGTCCTGCTGGCTGCCCAGTGCCTGCAACGTGCCGCTGAGACCGTAATGTTCGTGCAGCCATTGCAGCGCCTGGGCCTCTGAAACCTGAGGAGCTGGCAAACTGGCGCGATGAATCAACGTGGCGAGCGGCATGAAACGACCCCTGAAATTTTATTAGGCGCTTATATCGCCATTGCCTCGGTCGTTACGCAACCCCCAGGCGCGTGCAGACCGGGTATTTCCACCCGACGCTCGCACCCCGCAGCACTTTGCGCAAGAATGTCGCCCATTCACACCCTATCAATGGAAATCCTCATGAATGTAATCACCACCGACTTGCCCGGTGTTCTGATCATCGAACCCAAGGTTTTCGGCGACGAGCGCGGTTTTTTCTACGAGAGCTTCAACGCCAGGGCGTTCCAGGAAGCGACCGGTCTGGACACCCAATTCGTTCAGGACAACCACTCTCGTTCGCAAAAAGGCGTGTTGCGTGGCCTGCATTACCAACTGCAAAACACCCAGGGCAAACTGGTCCGCGTGACCGTCGGTGAAGTGCTTGACGTGGCCGTGGACATCCGCCGCAGCTCGCCGCATTTCGGCAAGTCGGTGGCGGTGCGTCTTTCCGCTGAGAATCACCGTCAGTTGTGGGTACCGGAAGGCTTCGCCCATGGTTTCGTGGTCCTGAGCGAGTTCGCAGAATTCCTCTACAAGACCACCAACTACTACGACCCGTCTTCCGAGCGCAGCATTCGCTGGGATGACCCAGCGCTGGGCATCGACTGGCAACTGGACGAAGCGCCGAAGCTGTCGGCCAAGGATGCAGCTGCCGCGCTGCTCAAGGACGCTGACGTCTTCGCTTGAGGCCGGGCATAATGCGCCTGTCACCTCAGGCGCAACCGGCTCATGAAACCCACTCTCCCCCGCAGACCCCGCTGGCGCAGCCTCGCGCTGCTGGCCCTGTGCCTGGCGCCACTGCTGTGGCCACTGGAACATCTCGCCGAGCGCTATTACCGCAGCGAACTGGCCAGCCAGAACCGCCAGACCCTCGATCTCTACGTTGCCAACCTGCTGGGCACCCTGCACCGCTACGAAGTGTTGCCGCAGATCCTCGGCGACCTGCCGGCCCTGCGCGCTGTACTCGGAGCGCCTGATGACGGCGTTACCCAAGGCAACGCCAATCGTCTGTTGAACAACATCGCGGCGCAGACCGGCGCCGAAGTCATGTACCTGATGGACACTTCAGGCAAGACCCTGGCAGCGTCAAACTGGGACAAACGCGACAGCTTCGTCGGCCGCAACTTCTCCTTCCGACCGTATTTCAGCGAAGCCATGGCCGGGCGCCTGGGGCGCTTTTTCGGGCTCGGCACCACCTCGGCCAAACGCGGCTACTTCTTCGCCGCGGCTGTGCGCAAGGGCGAAACGATCATCGGCGTACTGGTCATCAAGGTCGACCTCGACCACACCGAAAGCCTGTGGGGCAAAACCCCGGAACAACTGCTGGTCACCGACCACAACGGTGTGGTCATCCTGACCTCGCGCCCGGAATGGCGCTTTCGCGCAACCCGCATGCTGAGCGATGCCGAGCGTGCGGCGATCACCGCAATCCAGCCCTACCCGACCCGCGAACCACGGCCGCTCAACCTGAGTCCCGACGCCTGGCTGACGCAGACCCACGACATCGCCGAAACCGGCTGGAGCGTCAGCATTCTCGCCCCCCGCACGCTGATCGACCGGCCGGTGCGCACCGTTGTCGCGATCGGCGGCGCCACCCTGCTGGTGGTGATGCTGCTGGTTGGGTTGATGATGCAGCGTCGCCGCCATTATCTGGAACGCATCGCCTTTGAAGCCAAGGCCCGCCGCGAACTGGAAGGCCGGGTCGCGGAACGCACCAGCGATCTCGAAGGCCTCAACCGCCGGTTGAAACAGGAAGTGCTGGAGCGCGAACAGGCGCAGCAGGAACTGGTGCGCGCTCAGGACGATCTGGTTCAGGCCGGCAAACTGTCGGCGCTGGGCACCATGTCCGCGAGCATCAGCCACGAACTCAATCAGCCGCTGGCGGCGATTCGCAGTTACGCGGAAAACGCCGAAGTGTTGCTTGATCATCAGCGCACCGAAGACGCCCGCGGCAACCTTAAACTGATCAGCGAACTGACCGGGCGCATGGCCTCGATCATTGCCCACCTGCGCGCTTTCGCCCGCCGTGATCGCCACGCCCCGGAAAGTGTCGCCCTGCAACCGGCGCTGGACGATGCGCTGGCGTTGCTGGCCAAACGTCGGCGCAGCATGGAAGTCGAACTGATCCGCGATCTGCCGGCCGCCACGCTCTGGGTCGAAGCCGGCGAGACGCGTCTGCGCCAGGTGCTCGGCAATCTGCTGGCCAACGCCCTCGACGCACTGACCGAAAAAGGCCCGCCGCGCAAACTCTGGCTGAGTGCCGAAGCCACCGCCGACGGCGTCAATCTGTACATTCGCGATAACGGCCCGGGGTTCTGCATGGAAGCCCTGGGGCGCGCCAGCGAGCCCTTTTACACCACCAAGACGCGCACCCAGGGCCTGGGTCTGGGCCTGGCCATCTGTGAAACCCTGATGCGCGCCTTTGGCGGTGAACTGTCGTTCGCCAACCACAAACAAGGCGGCGCCCTGATCACCCTGCGCCTGCGCGCCGGCGCACCCGGGGTCAGTCTGCAACCGTCCGAGGACCGAAGTGCATGACCATCGATAATCGCATTCAGGTGGTGCTGATCGACGACGATCCGCATCTGCGCCAGGCCCTCGGCCAGACACTGGATCTGGCCGGTCTGAAAATCCTGCCGCTGTCCGAAGCCAAGGGCCTGGCCGGGCAACTGGAGCGTGACTGGCCCGGTGTGGTGGTCAGCGACATTCGCATGCCGGGCATGGACGGCCTCGAACTGCTCAGTGAATTGCACGCACAGGATCCTGAGTTGCCGGTGCTGCTGATCACCGGTCACGGCGATGTGCCATTGGCGGTGCAGGCGATGCGCGCCGGCGCTTACGACTTTCTGGAAAAACCGTTTGCCAGCGATGCCCTGCTCGACAGCGTGCGCCGCGCCCTGTCGCTGCGCCGCCTGGTGCTGGACAACCGCAGCCTGCGCCTGGCCCTCAGCGATCGCAACGAACTGAGTGCGCGGCTGGTCGGCCACTCGACGCCGATGCTGCGCCTGCGCGAGCAGATCGGCGCGCTGGCAGCGACCAAGGCTGACGTGCTGATTCTCGGCGAAACCGGCGCCGGCAAAGAGGTCGTCGCCCGCGCACTGCACGACTTATCGAGCCGCCGCAACGGCCCGTTCGTGGCGATCAACGCCGGCGCACTGGCCGAGTCGGTGGTGGAAAGCGAGTTGTTCGGCCACGAGCCCGGCGCATTCACCGGCGCGCAGAAGCGCCGGATCGGCAAATTCGAATTCGCCAATGGCGGCACGCTGTTTCTCGATGAAATCGAAAGCATGAGCATGGACGTGCAGGTCAAGCTGCTGCGCATGTTGCAGGAGCGCGTAGTTGAACGTCTGGGCGGCAACCAGTTGATCCCGCTGGACATCCGGGTCATCGCCGCCACCAAGGAAGACCTGCGTCAGGCCGCCGATCAAGGCCGTTTCCGCGCTGACTTGTATTACCGCCTCAACGTCGCGCCGCTGCGCATTCCGCCGCTGCGCGAGCGTGGCGAAGACGCGCTGATGCTGTTCCAGCATTACGCCGATGAAGCCAGCGCCCGCCACGGCTTGCCGCCCCACGAACTGCAACCGGCACAACGCGCGTTGCTGCTGCGCCATACCTGGCCGGGCAACGTCCGCGAATTGCAGAACGCCGCGGAGCGCTTTGCCCTCGGCCTGGAGCTGGCGCTGGACAACGGCGCTGCCGAAGGCCCTGGCGGCACACCCGCCACGGTCATCCACGGCGGCCTCAGCGAGCAGGTGGAAAATTTCGAAAAGTCGTTAATTGCCGCAGAATTGGCACGCTCGCACAGCTCAGTGCGCAGCCTCGCGGAAGCGCTGGGTATTCCACGCAAAACCTTGCACGACAAGCTGCGCAAGCACGGCCTGAATTTTGGCGACAGCAGCCACGGGGAAGACAACGAATGAGCAGCGAAAGGGAATATCTGCAAACGGTGCTGCATCACGACATTCCGCTGACCGCCGAGATGGGTCTTGAGGTGCTTGAATGGCGTGAGCAGCAATTGAGCCTGCGCTTGCCGCTTGCTCCCAACGTCAATCACAAGAGCACCATGTTTGGCGGCAGCCTGTACTGCGGCGCGGTGCTGGCGGGTTGGGGCTGGCTGCATCTGCGCTTGAAAGAAGAAGGGATTGAAGACGGACACATCGTCATTCAAGAAGGGCAGATCCATTATCCGCTCCCTGTGACGGGCGACGCCGTGGCGATTTGTCCGGCGCCAGATGCTGTGGTGTGGAAAAGGTTTCTGGCGATGTATCGGCAGTATGGCCGGGCGCGGTTGGCGCTCGATACGCGGATTGTGAATGCGGGAACTGCAGACGATGCGGTGAGGTTTACCGGGCAGTACGTTTTGCACCGTTGAAGCAAAAGATCGTCCGAAGGCTCGGGCCGCGTTCGGACGATCTTTTGATCTCAGGAGCGAGCCAGCTCCAACAACCGCGCACGCCATGCAGCCTTCGCCGGCAATGCCAGAAAAAACTCGTTCAACAACGATTCACGCGCCGGGTAACAAAACGCTTCACCGTTCAGATCCAGCACCTCGCCCCCCGCCCCTTCCAGCACGCCCTGCGCCGCCGCCGTGTCCCACTGCGAAGTCGGCGCCAGTCGCGGATAGCAATCGGCTGCACCTTCGGCGAGCAGACAAAACTTCAACGAGCTGCCGATATTCGCCAGTTGCAGCTCACCGAGACTTGCGCTCAATCCCGCCAGCAGACGCTCTTGCTCGGCACTGGAATGCCGGCGGCTGGCGACCACTGTGAACGCTTCTCCCGGCCCCGGGACATCGCGCACCTGGATCGCGACCGGCGTGGCGCCCTTGTCGCCGCGCCAGGCACCGAGCCCGGCACCGCCAACGTAAAAACGACCGCTGGTCGGCATCGTCACCACGCCAAACACCACTCGGCCATTTTCGATCAGCGCGATGTTGACGGTAAATTCTTCGCTGCCGCTGATGAATTCTTTGGTGCCGTCCAGCGGATCGACCAGCCACCAGCGCTGCCATCCGGCGCGGACGCTTTGCGGGATATTGGCGTCTTCTTCGGATAACACCGCAATACTCGGATCCAGCGCTGTCAGGCCGGCGACGATGATGTGATGCGCAGCCATGTCGGCAGCCGTCACCGGCGAATCATCGGCCTTGGCCGTCACTTCAACACCGGCGCGCCAGAACGGCAAAATCGCCTCGCCGGCCTGCAAGGCCAGTTGCACCACGGGTGCCATCAGGGGATGGGGGAAATTCATCGACGTCTCACTCATAATTGAACACCCCGCGCTGGCTCAGCAGATCGCGGGTCAAATAAAGCGCCGCCAGCGCGCGCCCTTCGGAAAATTGCGGGTTAAGCGCCAGCGCCGACAATTCGCGCAGATTGACCTTGTCGACCCGCATCGGCTCCGGCTCGTCGCCCTCCAGCCGCTCTTCGTAGAGATCGGTCGCCAGCACCACCTGGATCTTCTGGCTCATGTAACCGGGCGACAGCGACAGCTCGGTCAGATGCTCCAATTGCCGCGCGCCAAAACCGGCCTCTTCCTTGAGTTCGCGCTCAGCCGCAGCCAGCACGTCTTCGCCCGGCTCGATCAGGCCCTTGGGCAGCGACAGCTCGTATTCGTCCGTGCCGCCGCAATATTCCTCGATCAACACCGCATGTTCGGCGTCGAGCATCGCCACAATCATCACCGCGCCATAACCTGCACTTTTGCCGACCAGGCGCTCGTAAGTGCGCTCCACGCCATTGGAAAAACGCAACTTCAGCTCTTCGACACAAAACAGGCGGCTGGTGGCGACAATCTCGCGGGCAAGTACGGTGGGTTTCTGGCGCATGCAAAGCTCCTTGGCGTGAACGCGCTACTATAACGCGGCTTTCCCGATTGTTTGCGTCGGATATCTTTCTACTGTTCGAGACGTTGCCATGCCTTCATTACCGTGGTCCGACATCGATACCGTTCTGCTGGACATGGACGGTACGTTGCTGGATCTGCACTTCGACAACCACTTCTGGCTGGAACATCTGCCCCAGCGCTATGCCGAACTGCACGGCGTCAGCCGGGCCATGGCCGAGATGGAGTTGCAGCCGCTGTTCGAGCGCCACGCCGGCCAGTTGCAGTGGTATTGCCTGGATTTCTGGAGTGCGGAACTGAAGCTGTCGGTGCGCGAGCTGAAACAGGAGACCGCGCACTTGATTGCCCTGCGCCCGGATGCCGACACCTTTCTCGACGCGATCAAGCGTGCCGGCAAACGGGTGATCATGATCACCAATGCGCACCGCGATTCGCTGTCGCTAAAGCTGGAAAGAATCGAACTGGCGCCGTACTTCGAACGGCTGATCAGCTCGCATGATTATGGTTATCCGAAAGAAAATCCGCAGTTCTGGGATGCCCTGCAGGCGGACATCGGTTTTGATCCGGCGCGCAGCCTGTTTATCGACGACACCTTGCCAATCCTGCGCAGCGCGAGGGATTTTGGCGTGGCGCATTTGCTCGCGGTGAAAGAGCCGGACAGCCGCAAGGGGCCGAAGGACACGGCGGAATTTGCGGCGGTTGAGGATTATCGCGATTTGATTGTCGGACTGTGAAACCGCGTTGCGCCCTTCGCGAGCAGGCTCGCTCCCACTTTGGAATGCATTTCAATGTGGGAGCGAGCCTGCTCGCGAAAGCGGTTTCGAAGGTTATTCAGGGATACGCAACACTTGCCCTGGGTAAATCTTGTTCGGATCCTTCAACAACGGCTTGTTGGCCTCGAAAATTTTGTTGTACTTGCTCGCATCTTTATAAACACGCTTGGAAATGTCGCTCAGCGTGTCGCCCTTCTCGACCGTGACAAACTTCGCGGCAGTGGCAACTCCGCCGGTCACGGTGATCTGATCGTCCACGCCACTCACACCAGCCACGTTGCCCAACGCCAACAGGATCTTCTCTTTTTCTTCCTGGCTGGCCGCTTCACCCGTAGCGATGACCTTCTCGCCTTCAACCTTGACCTGGATCTTCGATGTGTCGATACCGGTCAATGCTTCCTGCACATGCTTGGTCAATGCTGCACTGTTGGCTTCGGCCTTGTCCGGCGTCAGGGCATCGAGGATTTTTTCACCGGCATCTTTCAAAAAGCTGAATAGGCTCATTGCGTTCTCTCCATGGAATAAAAGGTCAGTCGTCCAAGCCTAGACCACCCCGGACAATCCCGGTTCCAGTCCGACCAATGACGCTGCCGCGCCGCAGGCGGTAGAATCGTCGCACCCCGCCAACCGCCCGGAGCGAAGATGGACATCAAGCAGCTGAAATTCCTCATCGCCCTCGACGAAACCCGCCATTTCGGCCAGGCCGCCGCGCGTTGTCACATCACCCAGCCGACCTTGTCGATGCGCCTGCGCAGCCTCGAAGAGGAGCTGGACCTGCCGTTGGTCAACCGTGGCCAGCGCTTCGAAGGTTTTACCGCACCGGGCGAGCGCGTATTGGCCTGGGCGCGCACGGTGCTGGCGGCGTACGACGGCTTGCAGGCCGAGGCGGCGGCGTGCCGCGGTAACCTGATCGGTACGCTGCGTCTGGGCGTGGTGCCGCTGTCGAGTTTCGATCCGTTGCCGCTGATGCAGCGTTTGCACGCCGCGCACCCGGAGCTGCGCTTCGAGCTGTCGTCACTGAGCTCCGAGCAGGTGCTTGAACATCTGGCGAACAACCGCATCGATATCGGTGTGTCGTATCTGGAGCGTCTGGACAATGAGCGATTCGAGTCGCTGGCGTTCGCCGAGACCCGCATGGGTTTGCTCTACGATGAGCGCTCCTTCACGTTTGGCGAGGCGCCGCTGAGCTGGGAGGCGCTGATTGAATTGCCGCTGTGTATGCTCACCAGCGGCATGCACTTTCGCCAGTCCATCGACCACAACTTCCACAGCCGTGGTCTGACGCCGCAACCGCTGCTGCAAACCGACGCCGTCCATCAATTGCTGCAAGCGGTACACGGCGGTTTTTGCTGCGCGATCATGCCGCTGGATGGCGGTGCGGAAACCCTGGCCGATCACTTGCGTCTGCACCCGATCGAAAACGCCCGCACCCTCGCCCCGCTGGGCCTGATCATGCGCCGCGGCGCGCCGCGTTCGGCGCTGGCGGAAGCCTGTTTCGCGCTGTACCAGAAATTGCCCGAAGACGCTTGATCGACGGCATCTATCGGTAGATCGGTAATAGCGATTAGACGCGACATCTTGCCGCGCCTAGTCTTAACGTTGATCAAACCGTCGGTGATGCCATGAACGCCAAGCGCCCAGCCTGCGCGGCGCCTGCACTCGAAACGCCCGCGACCGCCAGCCAGACGTACAGTTACAGCGATTTGCCTCGCGAGGAATCGGCCAGCACTGCGCTCGCCGAGGAAGTCGCGTTGGCGATTGCCTACAACGGCATCAGCCAGGCCGTGATGCTGGTGACACCGACCGACCTTGAAGATTTCATCGTCGGATTCAGTCTTGGCAGCGGCATCATTGAACACGCCAGCGATATCTACGACCTGCAACTGACCGCGGCCGGCTCGGCGCAATACGCCCAAGTGACCATCGCCAACCGCGCCTTCTGGAACCTCAAGCAACAGCGTCGCCAGTTGGCCGGCACCAGCGGTTGCGGTCTGTGTGGTGTAGAAGCCGTCGAACAGGCCCTCCCTGATCTCAAGGTGTTGCCTGGCGCGGCGTTGCCGCCGATCGAATGGCTGGATGGCCTGCGCCAACGCATCGGCGCCTTCCAGCCGCTCGGCCAGCATTGCGGCGCAGTACACGCGGCGGTGTTCATGAACGCCAGCGGAGAACTGCTGCTGGGCCGCGAAGACATCGGTCGGCATAACGCCCTCGACAAGCTGATCGGCGGGCTGATCCGCCAGAAGATTTGCACAACAGGCGGGCTGGCGATCGTCACCAGCCGTTGCAGCCTCGAACTGATTCAGAAAGTGTTGCGTGCCGGCATCCAGACGTTGGTCAGCCTGTCCGCACCCACAGGCCTTGCCGTGCAATGGGCCCGGCGCCACAACCTCAATCTCATCCACCTGCCGCAGAAAAGTGCGCCGCGGGTGTACAGCCCCGCGATGGAGAATCAAGCGTGAGCCAACATCATCAAGCCGACCAGAAACCTGTCCCGCGTTACAAGCCGTACAAAGGCGCCGCCGGCGGCTGGGGCGCCCTGATCAGTGTGGCTCAGGCCTGGTTGACCAGCGACAATGCCCTGAAGAACTTGCGCATGATGCTCAAGACCAACCAGAACGGCGGTTTCGACTGCCCGGGTTGCGCCTGGGGCGATTCGCCGGAAAGCGGCATGGTCAAGTTCTGCGAGAACGGCGCCAAAGCGGTGAACTGGGAAGCGACCAAGCGCCGTGTGGATGGCAAATTCTTCGCCAAGCACAGTGTTACGTCGCTGCTGGAGCAGAGCGATTACTGGCTTGAATACCAGGGCCGTCTGACCGAGCCGATGGTGTATGACGCCGAGACCGATCGCTATAAACCGATCAGTTGGGACGATGCCTTCGCCATGATCGGCAGGCATCTGCAGAGCCTGTCGAGTCCGGACCAAGCCGAGTTTTACACCTCAGGGCGCGCCAGCAACGAAGCGGCTTATCTCTACCAATTATTCGTGCGCGCCTTCGGCACCAACAACTTCCCGGATTGCTCGAACATGTGCCACGAGGCCAGCGGCGTGGCGTTGGCGCAGAGCGTCGGGGTTGGTAAAGGCACGGTGACCTTCGATGATTTCGAACACGCCGATGCGATTTTCGTCTGGGGCCAGAACCCTGGTACCAACCATCCGCGGATGCTTGAACCTCTGCGTGAAGCGGTCAAGCGTGGCGCTCAGGTGGTGTGTGTCAATCCGCTGAAAGAGCGCGGCCTGGAGCGCTTCCAGCATCCGCAGCACCCGATCGAAATGCTCACCAACGGTGACAAGCCAACCAACACTGCGTATTTCCGCCCGGCCCTCGGCGGCGACATGGCGGTATTGCGCGGCATGGCCAAGTTCCTCCTGCAATGGGAACGCGAGGCGCAGAAGGCCGGCGAGCCGGCGGTGTTCGATCACGATTTTCTTAATGCCCACAGTACCAACGTGCTGGAGTACCTCGGGGTGGTCGATGACACACCGTGGGAGCAGATCGTTGAGCAGTCCGGCCTGACGCTGGTCGAAATCGAGCAAGCCGCGCGCATGTACGCCAAAGGCAAGAACGTGATCATGTGCTGGGCGATGGGTATCACCCAGCATCGCCACTCGGTGCCGACCATTCAAGAAATCGCCAACCTGATGCTGCTGCGCGGCAACATCGGCAAGCCGGGTGCCGGTCTGTGCCCGGTGCGCGGCCACAGCAACGTGCAGGGCGACCGCACCATGGGCATCAACGAGCGTCCGCCGGTGGCATTCCTCGACTCGCTGGAGCGGCGCTTTCAGTTCAAGGTGCCGCGCCACAACGGTCACAACGTGGTCGAGGCGATCCATGCGATGGCCGAGGGTCGCGCCAAAGTCTTCATCGGTCTGGGCGGCAACTTTGCCCAGGCCACGCCGGACAGTCCGCGCACCTTCGCAGCACTGAGCAATTGCGACCTGACCGTGCAAATCAGCACCAAACTCAACCGCAGTCACCTGGCTCACGGTAAAGATGCGCTGATCCTGCCGTGCCTGGGACGGACCGACATCGACATCCAGAGCGAAGGCCCGCAAGCGGTCACCGTCGAAGATTCGTTCAGCATGGTGCACGCTTCCAATGGCCAGTTGCAGCCGCTGTCGAACCAGATGCGCTCGGAGCCGTCGATCATCGCCGGCATCGCCGCCGCGACACTGGGCAGCAAGCCGGTAGACTGGAACTGGCTGGTGGCCGATTACGGGCGCATTCGCGAACTGATCGCCGACACGATCCCGAACTTCAAAGACTTCAACGAAAAGATCAAAAACCCGGGCGGCTTCTACCTGGGCAACTCGGCCGGTGCACGCAAGTGGAACACGCCCTCGGGCCGCGCCAACTTCCGCGCCAATCAGCTGCCAAAAGACCTGATCCACGAACGCACCCGCGCCACCGGGCAATTGCCGGATCTGATCCTGCAATCGATGCGTTCACACGACCAGTACAACACCACGATTTACGGCCTCGACGACCGTTATCGCGGAGTGAAGGGCCAGCGTGACGTGTTGTTTGTCAACGAGGCCGACATCATTCGTTTGGGCTTCCGGCCCGGGCAGAAGGCCGACATCGTGTCGCTGTGGGACGATGGACGTGAGCGCCGGGTGAAAGGTTTTACATTGTTGGCGTTCGATATTCCCGCAGGACAAGCGGCGGCGTACTATCCGGAAGTCAATCCGCTGGTGCCGCTGGAAAGCACGGGCGATGGCAGCCACACGCCGACTTCGAAGTTCATCGCGATCCGGCTGGAAGCGGCGAGTGAGACGGGGTTGATCATGGCCAAGTCGGCTTAACCGGCGCTTGAACTGGCCCCTTCGCGAGCAAGCCCGCTCCCACACTGGAATGCATTTCAAATGTGGGAGCGGGCTTGCTCGCGAAGGCGTCGATTCAAGCGATAAATTTCTAAGCTCAGCCCCTTTTCGACCGCCCACAAAAAAGGCCGTTTTTGCATAAAAACGGCCTGTCCGAAGTAGCTAAAGACCGGCGAAAACCGGTTAAGTTCCGGTGAAAAAACAGTAACTTGCAATATTGTATACAAGTCGTGTTATTCGTCGGATTTTGATTGTCACGCCCATCGCAGAGCCTCAGGATCGGCGCCGTCATCCCTTTGAGGCTCATCCTCTATGAAGTTCTCCTCGATTCTCTTGTTGTCCCTTGGCCTGGTCAGTGGCTTAGCTTCTGCCGGAGGCACCACCGAAGCAGGTGTGGGCGGCGCATTGGGCGGGGTTCTTGGCTCGGTCGTCGGTCAGTCGTTAGGCGGCAACACAGGTTCCACTATCGGCGCAGCCCTGGGCGGCGCGGGTGGTAGCGCAGTCGGCGCAGACAAACGCAGCCGTGGCGAAGCCGCCATCGGCGGTGCACTGGGTGCAGCGGGCGGTAACGTGGTTGGCCGCAGCCTGGGCGGCACCACCGGCAGCCTGATCGGCTCCGCCGCAGGCGGCGGCGCGGGTGGCGCGCTGGGTAACTACATGGGCAACAAGAGCGACGACGATGATCGTCACTATGATCGCCGCTATGACGATCGTCGCTACTACCGCGACCGTGGCCATCCAGGTCGTGGCCACGCTTACGGCCATCGCAAGCACCACAAGCACTATCGCCACGATTAAGGCGAACGCTTGAATAGAAATCGCAGCCCCAGGGCTGCGATTTTTTTTGGCTAGATAACCAAACGTTCCAACGCCCCGCGCAACCCGGCAGGAATCGGCACAGGCTGATTACTCGCACGATCCACAAACACATGCACGAACCGCCCCGCCGCACACGCTTCGCTTTCGCCCACCTTGAATACCGCCAGTTCGTACTGCACCGAGCTGTTGCCCAGCTTGCCTACCCGCAAACCGACCTCGATCAGATCCGGGAAAGCGATCGAAGCGAAGTAATCGCAGGCCGAGCTGACCACGAATCCCACCACCTCACCGTCATGGATATCCAGACCGCCGACCTGGATCAGGTAGGTGTTTACCGCCGTGTCGAAGAAACTGTAATAGGTGACGTTATTCACATGGCCGTAAGCGTCGTTGTCGTGCCAGCGTGTGGTGATGGGCTGGAAGTGTGGGTAGTCGGTGCGTTGAGGCGTGGGGTTGGACATTGATCGGCAATTCCCAAGAGTATTTCTGCGAGTCTAATTCATAACCCGGATATGGCTTTCGCGAGCAGGCTCGCTCCCACAATGGAATAGGCCAACCTGCTCGCGAAGACGTCAGCATGGACGAGCAGTGTCAACGCTCAGCAAACCCTTTCCCCTGCGCTGCCAAATCGCCGATCAACCGCGCCGGCTGCCACTGATCGCCCTGCCGCGTCTCCAGCGCCAGCAAGCGCTGATGAATAGCGGCCAGCCCTTGCCGGTCCGCCCAGGCCATCGGCCCGCCCTTGTCGGCGGGAAACCCATAGCCGTTCAGATACACCAGATCGATGTCATGGGCCGACCCGGCAATGCCTTCCTGAAGAATCTTCGCGCCTTCATTGACCAGGGCCAGCAGGCAGCGCTCCAGAATCTCGTCAGGCCCGATCTCGCGGCGCTGGAAACCCAGTTCTTCGCTGACGCGTAATACCAGCGCATCCACCTCAGGATCATGCTCGGCCTGCCGGCTGCCCGGCTCATAGTGGTAGTAGCCATTGCCAGACTTCTGACCAAAACGGCCCATTTCGCACAAGCGATTATCGACCTGTACTTCCGGCGCCTGCTGCCCTTTGCCGGCCAGCTCGCGAGCGCGCCATTCCAGATCGATGCCCACCACGTCGTACATGCGAAACGGGCCCATGGCAAAACCGAAACCCTGCAGCGCCGCGTCAACCTGATGTGGATAAGCGCCTTCAAGCAGCATCTTGCGTGCCTCGAGGACATACGGATGCAGCATGCGGTTGCCAATAAAACCGTGGCAGTTGCCCGACACGACACTGACTTTGCCCATGCGCTTGCCTAACGCCAATGCAGCTTCCAGCGCTGCCGGTGAAGTTTGCGCACCTCTTACGATTTCCAGCAGTTTCATGATGTGCGCCGGGCTGAAAAAGTGCAGACCCAACACCTGTGTCGGGCGCCGCGTAGCCGCCGCGATAGCATCGATGTCCAGCGCCGAGGTGTTGCTCGCCAGCAGCGCTTCGGGCTTGAGCAGGCCATCCAGTTCACGAAAGATCTTTTGCTTGAGCTCAAGGTTTTCGTACACCGCTTCGATCACCAGGTCGACGTTGCGGATTGCCGAGTAATCCGCCGCTGCACTGACCCGAGCCATACGCGCATCGGCCTCGGCCTGATCGATCCGCCCCTGCCGCACGTTGTGGGCGTAAGTCTCGGCCACGCTGTCGAGCGCTTGCTCGAGCATCTGTGGATTGTTGTCGACCCATTGCACAGCCACGCCGGCATTGGCCAGGCACATGACAATGCCCCGGCCCATGGTACCCGCGCCGATCACGGCAGCCTGCTGAATATCGAAGGATGTCTGGCTCATGTTGTTCTCTTGTTGGCGATCCGAAGACAGATCCCAACCATAGTCAGCCCGTCGCGGTTTTTGAAGTTTATTAGCGTGATGAGCGACATTCAGCGGATGGATGCAGCGCTCACGAACTCCTCGTTAATCGAGCAAATGGTCGTCAGCCCAATGACGCACTTGCGCGTAGGGATATTCCTCCAGCGCTGCATACCCCGGGATCGCCCGTGCCTTGAGCTTGGTGAACACCGGCACACTGATACCGCACAGGAACCGCGTCAGGCGTTCAGCCGTCGGAACGCTGCCCGTGTGCTGTTCATGCTTGTGGATAAATTCCCCACACAGCGCCGCAAAGTTTTTATCCACAAGCGCTGGCAGCGCTGGCGGCTCCGGCAATCGCGCGACCTGGCCATGACACACCGAACAATGGCCGCAACGCTCAGGGGCATGGTGATCACCGAAATACTCGGCCAGGCGATAACCCAGGCAGCGTTCGGTGGCGAACACCTCAAGCATGGCGTGAATCCGCGCCACTTCGGTCTGTTCGTGCCGGGAGAAATACTCGTGCAGCTCAGCGCTCAGGGCATCGCTGTCAAACTCGCTGTGCAGCAGGCTGTAAACCTCGGTCATTTGCTTGCTTTCAAGCTCGACCCAGCCTTTTTCGTGAAAGTAATCGAGCGCCGTCACCACGCGATTGCGCTCGGCGGAATATTGCGTGTACATGGCCTCGAAATTCACCGTGGCCCAGGTTCGTGCGCGCGGTGACGTCTGGATGATCGCCGCGACGAAATCCCTGCGCTCGCCTTCGAAGCGCTGGAGCAGTGCGTCAGGTTCCAGCAAATATTTGAAGCGGTACTCGGCGTAGTAGGCGTAACGCGGAGCGATCAGACCGCGCAGCTCCAGTTGCACCAGCAAGGTCTTCAGCGGCAACGCGCGAATATTGCTTTGATCCGCCAGCGGGCCGAGCAGAAACTCCCATTGTCCTTCCGGCACCGAGGCTTTCAGTTCGTCGAGAACATAACGAATACCGTCGCGCTCGGGCGTATCGCCGTAAACGAAGTTTTCCAGCACATTGAGGCTGTCGCGGTTGGCCAGCACCAGGCAATCCGAAGGCTGCCCGTCACGCCCGGCGCGGCCGATCTCCTGACTGTAGTTTTCGATGGACTTGGGCAAATCGAAATGCACGACGTTGCGGATGTCGCTCTTGTCGATGCCCATACCGAAGGCAATGGTGGCGACGATGCAGTTCGAGCGTCCGGCCATGAAGCGTTGCTGAATGCCTTCTCGTCGATCGTGGGGCAGACCGGCGTGATAAGCCTCGGCCTGGATGCCGTTACGTTCCAGGTGCTCGGCGATGTGTTCGGCGGTTTTCTGCAACGTGACGTAGACAATGCTCGGTTGCCCGGGGCGCTCGGCCATCCACTCGACCAGCCGCCGGCGCTTGTCCTGGCCACGTACCGGCTCCACCAGCAGATTCAGATTGGGCCGATAGAAACCGGTGGTCACCACGTCCTCAGGGGCGATGGCGAATTTGCTCTGCATGTCGGCGATGACTTTCGGCGTGGCCGTGGCGGTGAGCAGCAAGGCCTGCGCAATGTTGAACTGGCGCTGGTAGTCCGGCAGTTTGAGGTAGTCGGGACGGAAGTTATGACCCCACTCCGAGATGCAGTGCGCCTCATCCACGACCAATAGCGAAATCGGCACCTGCTGCAAAAAGTTACGGAAGCGCTCGTTTTTCAGGCGCTCCACGGAAATCATCAGAATCTTCAACTCGCCCGAACGCGCACGAGCCATGACCTCGTTGGCATCCTCACGGCTCTGTGCCGAATCAATACTGCCCGCCGAAATGCCGTGGCGCTTGAGGAAGGCCAATTGATCCTGCATCAAGGCCAGCAGCGGCGAGACCACCAGCGTCAGATGTGGCAGTAAAAGCGCGGGCAGCTGGTAGCAAAGGGACTTACCGGAACCGGTGGGGAAAATCGCCGCCGCCGAACGCCCGGCCAGTACTGCAGTGATGGCCGTTTCCTGGCCGTGCCGAAACTGTGGATAACCAAAAACCTGTTCCAGGGTGTTGTGCATTCGCTGTCACTCCTTTGACCGCTGTCATGCCAACAGCCTAGCGGGCGATCACAGCGAGTCGAGAAAAGGTTGCGGGGCAAATCGATACGGGATGATACAGCCCAGACACCCGGTCATGGCCTGAAACACACGCCAGGTTTTGTTTATCGCGGTGTTTTTCAGTCTCGCGTTAACGTTCCCGCTCAAGCACCCGTACCGCGACGTAAAGGCCGATGCGCGTGCAATCACACAAAGGAATGGTCATGTCGAACACACTGAAGTTGCCCCTCATTCTCCTCATTGCGTCCCTGCTGCTGGGCGGATGCATGCCGGTTCCTGATGGCCTGCCGGAACTTGCCACAGTCGTAGCGACGGACGCGCCGCCCAGTGCCTGAAATTGAACTCAGCATTGCCTGCAAGTAAGTCACTGGCGTACATTGACGATGATTTTTATTGAGACCTCAGCCTTCACCCGCCGAGTCCTAGAGCTTCTGGACGACGATACTTATGCCGCCTTCCAGAAGCAGTTGGTTGTAAACCCGTCTATCGGCGATGTAATCGAAGGGTCCGGAGGGATACGCAAAGCACGAGTCGCCTCCAAAGGCCACGGCAAGCGAGGTGGCGCACGGGTGATCTACTACCATTTCATCTCTGCGTCACAGATCGCTCTCTTGATGATTTATCCAAAAAATGAGCAACACGACCTTACACATGACGAACGAAAAGTGTTGAAGGCAATGATTGGAAACTGGAGATAACCATGAGCAAGTTTTTTGATGAGCTGATGGAAAGCGTGCAGGAAATGGATGAAATCCTGCGGGGCGAGAGGAAACCTTCCCGCGAATTCTATGTGGATGCATTACAAATCAAAGAGATCCGTAAAGCCACGGGCATGACCCAGGCGAAATTCGCTGCTTTGATCGATGTCCAGTTGGGAACATTGCGTAATTGGGAGCAAGGTCGCCGGCAGCCAACGGGGCCGGCTAAAGCGCTGCTCAAGGCTATTCATAACGACCCTGTACACGTACTGAGTGCACTGGCTGACTGAACACTACAGACAAACGTCGACAGCAACGCTCAGCCACTGACGCCTGCGGGGTTCGGTCAGACGTTAAAATCGAGAATTAAAAAAAACCGCCCCATAAGGGCGGTTTTTTATTTGCTGCAAATCAATGCTTACAACGTCGGCCCAGCAGCCTTGATCGCATCGCTCACTTCAAACTTCTTGAAATTCTCGATGAACAGACCAGCCAGTGCTTTCGCCGCCTCGTCGTACGCCGCTTTGTCAGCCCAGGTGTTGCGTGGGTTGAGCAGGTTGGTGTCAACGCCCGGCACGGCCAGTGGCACGTCGAGGTTGATGGTGTCGAGGTGCTCGGTGGCGGCACCGATCAGCGCGCCGCTCTGGATCGCTGCGATCACTGCGCGAGTGGTCGGGATGTTGAAGCGCTGGCCGACACCGTAGCCGCCGCCGGTCCAGCCGGTGTTGACCAGGTAAACCTTGGAGCCGAAGCCGCGGATGCGCTTGATCAGCAACTCAGCGTATTCGCCGGCCGGACGCGGGAAGAAAGGTGCGCCGAAGCAGGTGGAGAACGTCGACTTGATGCCGCTGCCCGAACCCATTTCAGTCGAGCCCACCAGTGCGGTGTAGCCGGACAGGAAGTGGTAGGCCGCTTGCTCTTCGTTGAGGATCGACACAGGTGGCAGTACGCCGGTCAGGTCGCAGGTCAGGAAGATCACTGCGTTTGGCTCGCCGCCCAGGTTCTTCTCGGAACGCTTGGCAACGTGCTCCAGCGGGTACGCGGCGCGGCTGTTCTGGGTCAGGCTGACATCGGTGTAGTCGGCGTGCTTGGCATCGTCGATGACAACGTTTTCCAGCACGGCGCCGTGCTTGATGGCTTTCCAGATGACTGGCTCGTTCTTCTCGGACAGGTCGATGCACTTGGCATAGCAGCCGCCTTCGATGTTGAAGACAACGCCTTCGCCCCAGCCGTGTTCGTCGTCACCGATCAGGTAACGGCTTTCGTCGGCTGACAGGGTGGTTTTACCGGTACCCGACAGACCGAAGAACAGGGTCACGTCGCCCTCTTCGCCGATGTTGGCAGCGCAGTGCATTGGCAGCACGTCAGCGGCCGGCAGCAGGAAGTTCTGCACCGAGAACATGGCTTTCTTCATTTCACCGGCGTAACGCATGCCGGCGATCAGCACTTTCTTCTGCGCGAAGTTGATGATCACGCAACCGTCGGAATGGGTGCCGTCACGCTCAGGCACGCACTCGAAGTTGGCGACGTTGAGCACTTGCCACTCTTCACGGCCAGCCGGGTTGTACTGGGCCGGGTTGATGAACAGGCAACGACCGAACAGGTTCTGCCAGGCAGTCTGCGTGGTCATTTTCACGGCCAGGTAGTGATCTTCGGCCGCGCCTACATGCACGTGGGAAACGAAGTGCTCTTGCGCGTTGTTGAAGGCTTCAACGCGCGCCCACAGGGCATCGAACTTGTCGGCCGGGAACTTGCGGTTGATCGGGCCCCAGGCGATAGCGGCCTGAGTGGAAGGCTCTTCAACGATGAAACGATCGACTGGCGAACGACCGGTACGGTGACCAGTGCGAACAACCAGAGCGCCGGTATCGGCAAGCTCGCCCTCACCGCGTTGCAGGGCTTCTTTTACCAGATCATCAACACTCAGATCGGTGTACACGGCGTTATTGGCTTGCGTCATGAGGTTCCCCGTCGGCCAGTGGCCGAGTGTGCTCCAAACGTTTTGTAGTAGAAAGTCGTGCACTACTACCGCGAAAAAAGTGGGCCGGATTATGCCAGAAAAGCCCAAAAAGAGTAGGGTCCTCCCGTCGTAACGGCGATATTCCGTCGTTACGCAGTGAATTTACCTGCGCTGAACCGTTTTAGTGCCGGGTATCTGACGGCGTGTCGACACCCGCGCCGGCAAACAATTGAGCGATATCGGCGGCATCAAACTCGTAACGCTCATTGCAGAACTGGCAATCGATCTCAATCTTGCCACCCTGTTCAGCGACCAGTGCCTGCGCGTCTTCCAGCCCAAGACTGACCAGCGCATTGCCAGAGCGTTCCCGGGAACAGCTGCAATTGAAGCGCAGATGCTGCACATCAAACAGGCGAACCTGCTCTTCATGGTAGAGACGGTGCAGCACCGTTTCGTTGTCCAGGCTCAATAGTTCATCGGCGGCCAGCGTGCTGGCGAGCGCGGTGATGTGCTGCCAGCTCGCGGCGCGATCTTCTTCATCTTTCAGGCGATCGGCCGGCAGTTGCTGCAAGAGCATGCCCCGGGCACGACGGCCATCGGCGTACAGCTTGAAACGGGTGCCAACCTGCTGCGACATGACGAAGTAGTTGGTGAAGCAGTCGGACAGGGTTTCGCCGTCAAGGTCGACGATGCCTTGATAGCGCTGCCCCACAGTCGGATCGACGGTCAGCGCCAGAACGCCGTCAGGCATCAGATCGCTGAGGGTGGCGTCCGCAGCAATCTGCTCGGCGTTGTAGCGCGCCAGGCCGCGGATCTCGCGCTCGCTGGAACATTCGATCATCAGCATCGGAATCGGCCCTTCCGAGCGCGCCTGCAAAATCAGCAAGCCATCGAACTTGAGCGTGCCGACCAGCAACGAAGCCGCTGCCATCAGTTCGCCGAGCAACTGCGCGACCGGCTCCGGGTAGGGGTGTTTGGCGAGGACTTCGGCGTAGCTGCGCTCCAGCGCCACCAGTTCGCCGCGAGTGTCGCTGTCATCGAAGATGAAGCGTTGAGTGAAATCGGTATCCGCTAGGTCGGTCATAGGTCTGGGTATCTGAAGTGATGACAAAATGGTTACAAAACGTGAAAATTTGCGCTTGCTGGCACTTTTTTTGGCGCCGGCGCTTTTTCGCCATGGGAGGCATTTTATGAACAATCCGGGTTTGTTCCAATCAAGGTGGAACCTCGGCCGGCTGGTTCTGTGCAACGTAGTGCCACTGGCGCTGCTGGCTTTCTGGTTATGGCCCACGGGCCAGCTGCTGTGTGTGGTTTTCGACGAATGGCTGTTCCGCTCGCTCAATACGCCACTGGCCAGCCACCCGATATGGCTCCACATCTGGGCAATTGCAAGTCTGCGTCCGTTCGACATCGTTGTCGGGTTGATCCTGCTGTCACTGCTGATCAAGGGCGACTGGGTATTCCGGTCGATTGATGTACGTCGCGCATTCTTCGGTTTTTTCTCGATCCTGCTGCTGATGGTGGTGATTCGCGCGCTGTTTTCCAGATTCGCCGATCACATGGGCTGGCAGCACAGCAGTCCCTCAATGGTGCTCGAAGGGGCTGTGCACCTCAGCGATTACTTTCCGCATCTGGAAAAAACCTGGGAGCTGAAGGACCGTTCCGGCCAGAGCTTTCCCGGTGATCACGCTTCGGTGCTGTTGATCTGGGCGCTGTTCATGGGGGTGTTCAGCCGCACTGTTGCGCAATTTCTGACGGTCTGGGGCTTGGCGCTGCTGTTCATGCTGCCGCGTCTGGTGGCCGGCGCGCATTGGGGTCAGGACGATTACATCGGCGGTGTGCTGCTGGCGGTATGGGCGTTGGGTTGGGGTTATTACACGCCGTTTGCCTATCATGCTTCGAACTTCTGCTTGAAGCTGACCGCGCCGATTTTCGCCCTGCTGGGCAAGTTGCCGATGGTGTCGCGGATGAGCGTGGTGTCCCGCGCAAACTGACAAACCTGTGGCGAGGGAGCTTGCTCCCGCTCGGCTGCGCAGCAGTCGCTAACCGGACGATGCGCTTGTGGTTTGCAAACACTGCCCGACCGCACAGGGCGTCCTTCGGCCGCCGGCGGGAGCAAGCTCCCTCGCCACAACTTGCGTTCAGCGCTTAATCGTCGTGGCTGTTGCCACGAAACTTGAACAAGTCCCGCCGCTGCTTCTTGCTCGGCTTGCCATCGGTGCTCACGCCCAAAGATCCGGCCTTGCGCATCGCCGCAGCCGCTTCACGTTTGGCAACGCTCGCCTCAGTCTCGCAATACAGCGTCTGCGCCTCAGGTGCGCCGCGTCGTACGATCGACAAGGCTTCGACCCTCACCGTGCGCACTTCGAAACCGGTACGAATCTCGAACTCATCACCGATGCGCGGTTCTTTGCCCGGTTTGCAGCGCTCGCCGCGACAATGCACCTTGCCACTTTCTATCGCCGCTTTGGCCAAGGCACGGGTTTTATAAAAACGCGCCGCCCATAACCATTTGTCGAGACGGACCTTGTCGTCCTCGTCCTGTTTTTGCGCCATATGAATTCCTCAGTCAGCCAGTAGTCGGAACTGTACTACCGTTTCTGGCGGGCGCAACAATCCAGCCCTCCAGATAAACTGTGATCTTCGCCGCCTGAGCGGCCTGGAGTGACCAAGTGACCCGATTTCCTTCTTCCTTAACCTCGCCCCAAAACGGCTGCCAAGGCTGCCAGGAAAGCGAGCCACTGCACTTCGATTTCGCCTTCGCCTATCAACCTATCGTTGACCTGCGCGACCAGTCCGTATTTGCCCATGAGGCACTGGTCCGGGGCGTGGCGGGCGAAGGCGCACTGTCGGTGTTAAATCAGGTTACAGAAGACAACCGCTACCGTTTCGACCAGCTCTGCCGGACCCGCGCCATCGAAGGTGCGGCCAGTCTTAATATGCAGACACACTTGTCGATCAACTTTTTGCCCAACGCCGTCTACCGTCCAGAGCTGTGCATCCGCAGCACGCTGGAGGCCGCCAGAAAACACAACTTTCCGATCAACCGACTGATTTTCGAAAGCGTGGAAAGCGAGCATGTAGATAATTATCGCCATTTGACCAATATTCTGCGTGAATACCGCGAATTCGGCTTCAAGACCGCCATCGACGATTTCGGTGCCGGTTATTCGGGGCTCAATCTGCTGGCTGATTTCCAACCGGACCTGATCAAACTCGACATGGCGCTGATTCGCAATGTCGATCACGACCGTGTCCGCCAGGCGATCGTACGGGGGATTGTCACAATCTGTGCGGAGTTGAACGTTACAGTCATTGCCGAAGGCATCGAGAGCGCCGGGGAACGGGATTTTCTGGCGGACTGTGGAATATTTCTGATGCAGGGTTACTGGTTCGCCAAACCTGCATTCAAAGCTTTGGCCCAGGTGCCATCCGAGGCCTGGACGCGTTAACAGTTGGTTATTTTCATTGAAGACATTTGATCATTTGACCGTTGTCGGTCTGCGCGAGTGGGTGGCGCTCCCGGGTCTGGGAGTCGCCGGTCTGCGCGCGAAGATCGACACCGGTGCCAGTACCTCCAGCCTGCACGCCACTGACATCGAGCCGTTCGAGCGCGACGGCGAAAAGTGGGTGCGCTTCACCGCGCATCTGGGCACGGTGGTGCAATTGCGTCACCGGCGTTGCGAAGCGCCGCTGGTCACGCGCAAGACCATTAAAAGCTCCAACGGCCACGCGCAAGTGCGCTACGTGATCAGCACCACCCTGGCCCTCGGCGACCGGGTCTGGCCGGTCGAGTTCACCCTTGCCTGCCGCAAGTCCATGCGCTATCGCCTGCTGCTGGGTTCCAAAGCCTTGATTGATGGTCAGTTGGTGGTCAATCCGGGCATCAAATATGTACAAGACAAGCCGGTGTTCCCGGTATCTACCTTTTCCACAGGTGTTGCATGAAGATCGCTGTGCTGTCGCGAAACCCGCGTCTGTATTCCACCCGCCGTCTGGTTGAAGCCGGAACCGAGCGCGGGCATGAAATGGTGGTGATCGACACCTTGCGCGCCTACATGAACATCGCCAGCCACAAGCCGCAGATCCACTACCGCGGTAAACCGCTGGAAGGTTTCGACGCGGTGATTCCGCGGATCGGTGCATCGGTGACATTTTATGGCTGCGCGGTGTTGCGCCAGTTCGAAATGATGGGGGTGTTCCCGCTCAACGAGTCGGTGGCCATCGCCCGCTCACGGGACAAATTGCGTTCGCTGCAACTGCTGTCGCGCCGCGGCATCGGTCTGCCGGTAACCGGTTTTGCCCACTCGCCGGACGATATTCCCGACCTGATCGACATGGTCAACGGCGCACCGCTGGTGATCAAAGTGCTGGAAGGCACCCAAGGCATCGGCGTGGTGCTGTGCGAAACCGCGACGGCGGCAGAGTCAGTGATCGAGGCCTTCATGGGCCTGAAGCAAAACATCATGGTCCAGGAATACATCAAGGAAGCTGGCGGTGCGGACATCCGTTGCTTCGTCGTCGGCGACAAGGTGATTGCAGCGATGAAACGCCAGGCCAAACCGGGTGAATTCCGCTCCAACCTGCACCGTGGCGGCAGCGCCAGTCTGATCAAGATTACCCCGGAAGAACGCATGACTGCGTTGCGCGCAGCCAAGGTCATGGGGCTGGCGGTGGCGGGGGTGGATATCCTGCGCTCCAATCACGGGCCGCTGGTCATGGAAGTGAATTCGTCGCCGGGCCTGGAAGGGATCGAGACCACCACCGGGAAGAATGTGGCGGGGATCATCATCGAGCACCTGGAGAAGAATGGCGGGCCGAACATGACGCGCACCAAGGGCAAAGGCTGAGGCCTGGCAACAGATAAAAAAAGGGCCGCACCCTGCCAAGGAGACGGCCCCGGAAAATCGTCAATCCTGTTACCGCGCAGTAATCACCGACAACTTGGTGATCCCGGCGCGCTCGATCGAAGCCATGGCTCGCGCCACTTCGCCGTAGTTCACCCCGTCATCGGCCTGCAACTGCACGCGCACTTGCGGGTCCTTGGCCTTCGCCGACTGGAGACTCAACTCCAACAAGTCCGGCTGAATCTCATCCTTGTTGATAAACAGCTTGCCGGCAGCGTCAATGCTCACCACCAGCGGATCCTTTTGCTCAACCGGCGCGACCGCCTCGGTCTTCGGCAAGTTGATCGGTATCGCGTTGGTCAACAGCGGCGCGGTGACGATAAACACCACCAGCAGCACCAGCATCACATCCACCAACGGCGTCACGTTGATCTCGCTAAGCACCTCGTCGCTGTCTTGCGTGGAGAAGGCCATATCAGGACGCCTCCTTCACTTTCGCTGCGTTGCCCGGCGCTGCAACCTTGTGCGCAGTCGGGTGGATCAGCACCCGGAATGCACTCTTCTGCGCCAGGCTGTAGAAGTCGTGGGCGAAGTCATCAAGATCCGCCGCGGTCAGTTTCAAACGCCGTAAAAAGTAGTTGTAAACCAGTACCGCCGGCACCGCGACGGCGATACCCACACCGGTCGCAACCAGTGCCGCTCCGATCGGACCGGCCACGGTCTCAAGGCTCGCCGAGCCGGCCGCGCTGATGCCCTTCAACGCCTCCATGATTCCCCACACCGTGCCGAACAGACCAATGAACGGCGAGGTGCTACCAATACTTGCGACGACCGCCAGACCGGTTTCCAGCGAACGTCGCTCACGCACGATCTGCTGGCGCAAGGCACGTTCCAGGCGATCCTGATGGTTGATCGCCTGGCTCAGATCACTGGTCTGCGGCGCCTCGCCCACCTGTATCGCCGCATACCCGGCCTGGGCCACCCGTGCCGCGGCGCCGGGCCGGGTTTCGCTCAGTTCAGCGGCAGCGTCCAGACTCGACGCCGCCCAGAAGCGCTTGTGGAACTGGCGGTCCTGAGCTTTCAGGCGCCCGAACTGCACAGCCTTGAGCAACGCCAGACCCCAGGTGGCGACGGAAAAAACCACCAGCAGCCAGATCACCGCGCTTTCGATGGATTCCAGTGGAGATGCCAGTAACGTCATGATGTGTTCCCTCGTGTAAACATTTCGCGCGAATTTGGTTTCGGTTTAATGAATCTTGAAATCGATGGGCACGCTGACCCAGCCGTTCTGGGCGACATCACCCTGCTTGGCCGGAACGAAACTCCAACGCTTTACGGCGTTGAGCGCGGCGTCGTCGAGTTGCTGCCGGCCACTGCTTTTTGCGATCTGGATTTCGCCCGGTTTACCGCTGGCCAGCACGTGAACCCGTAACAACACCGTGCCTTCCCAACCGCGACGCTGGGCCAGCGACGGGTATTCCGGCGCCGGGTTTTTCAGGTACGCAGCGTTGGCTGATGCCGGCGTCACGGGCGGTGGCGCGGGTGGAGCGGGCGCGGCGACCGGTGCTGCCGGTTTCGGTGGTGCTGGCGGTTGCTCTACCGCTTTCTGCGCTGGTTTAGGCGCAGGTTTAACCACAGGTTTGGGTTTCGGGATCGGCTTGGGCGGAGGCGGTTTCACCGCCAACTCGTCCTCCACCGGCGCTGGCGGCTCGACCACAGGCGCCGGTGGCGGCACGACGGCCGGAGGCGCTGGTGGTGCCGGGCGTGAAAATTCGATAGTCATCGGTGGAATTTCCGGCGGCACGACGGGTAGCACCGGTGTCGGTTTCTGGCTGATCCAGTAGATCACCGCGCCATGCACCAGCAGCGCCAGCACGCCAAGCAAAATGGTTTCGCGCCGGCTCAAAATCCCCTTGGGCGCACGCTGCAAACGCAACTGCCCTAACGGCAGGCGGTGCGGCCGGCCGAGATCGACCAGTTCGCCAACCGGCGATTGACGCCACAGCAATTCCCCTGCGCTGGCGGCGGTCTGGACATTGCCCATTGATTCACTCCCTGCGGTCTTTTGCGTTCGCTACAAAAACTGTCGATCCACCGTTTGTTGAATCCCCCACGGTCGATTGACGAGTCGATCATTGGGCCTTTCGCTTATCTCCGAAAGTAACCTTTGACGTTATAGCTAGGCCTTTATGGAATATAAAAACCGGTCGTTTTTGCCAAAGCCGCACGCCGCGCGGGCTGCAGCGATGGCTAAAAAACCGCATGCTTTGCAGGCATCGAAAGTATTCACTCGCGGCATCAAAATCCGGCATCGCTCATCAGAAGTCATAGCGGCCGGTGACGCCCAACGTGCGCGGCGTGCCCAGCAAGCCTTCATAGCCGCCGTTGCCGCCCGTCCAAAGGGTCGTGTAGTAGGTTTTGTCGAAGGCGTTTTTCAGCCACAGCGACACGTCCCACTGCCCCTGATTGAAATCGCCGCGCAGGCCCGTGGAGAAGTTGACCACGGCGTAGCTGGGGATCTGGCCGTAATCGGAATCCTCAACCGTGCCCACCGCTTTGGAGCGGAACGCATAACTGCCGGTGACGTAAGGCTCGAAGCCGTTATCGAGGTTCCATTTGTATTCGCCGTTGGCGTTGCCGATCCATTTCGACGCGCCGACCACTTGATGGCCGCTGAGGTCGCAGGAGGCCGGTGCGCCAGGGGCCTGGCTGACTTCAGGTGGGCACGGCGCATCTTTGTAGGAGAGATAGCTGACGTCGTTATAGGAGCCGTTGAAATTCAGGGTCAGGCCACGCAGCGGCACCACCGTGCTTTCGAACTCGACGCCGCGCGAGCGCACGGAACCGGCGTTGGTCAGGTACTGCACGCGGTTCGCGGCGTCGTAGGCGTTGGTCTGGTAGGCGTTGACCTGCGTCCAGAACACGTTGGCGTTGAGTTGCAGGCGGTGATCCCAGAGGGTGCTTTTGAAACCGAGTTCGGCGTTATTTGCGCGTTCGGTACCGATCAACAGCGAGTCGGCGCCAGCAGTCGGTGCAGAGCCGACCGCAAGGTTGACCCCGCCGGATTTTTCGCCGTGGGACAGCGTGGCGTAACCGAGTACATCGTCGGTGATGCGATAGCTCAGATTGAGCAGACCGGAGGGGCTGGAGCTGTACTGATTCAAGTCACCGGAATCGTAGGCGCCGGCACGCCCCCGACGCGCATTGGCTGCCGCGCCCGCCACCGCCACACCGCCGACCGGCGCGTTGCGGCTGACCCAGGCGTTTTTCTCTTCATAAGTGCCACGCACCCCGGCGGTGAAGTCCAGACGCTCGGTCAGGTGCCAGGTGCCTTGGGCAAACAGGGCGAAACTGTCGGTCTTGATATGCCCATTGCCGACGCTGGTGACGTTGGCCAGCGCACCGGCCGGCGTGCCATTCCAGATATCGGCCTGCGGGCCGTACCAGGCGAAGGACTTGTTGTCCAGGTCCGAGCCGAAATAGTAGGCGCCAACGACGTAATCAAAGAACTCGCCCTTGGGCGAGGCCAGGCGAAATTCCTGCGAATACTGTTTGTCTTCCACCGACACGCCGGCGTTGTAACTGGCCGGCACGTTGAGGCCGTCGTCGTTGCGCGGCGTGAAGTTCCAGAAGCGATAGGAACTGATCGAGGTCAGGGTGAAGTCGCTCGGCAGCGTCCAGTTCGCTTCTACCGAAGTGCCGCCCTGATGCACGGTAACGTGCTGCTCGTTGTCGAGATTGACCTTGCGGTGCCGGCCATTGACCAGCGTCGCCCCGGCCGCGCTGGCCCGCGACTGATAAAGATTAACGCCGTTGATGGTCGGCCCGGTGTTGTAGAGCACGCGGGTGCCTGCACTGGAATCTTCTTCGTTGTAATCGCCGATCCAGCGCAGATTGAAATCTTCATTGGGCTTGAACAGCAACTGCGCACGGAAGCCCTCGCGCGAACCGCCGTTGAGGTCATGACCGTCGTATTCATTTTTGATGTCGCCGTCACTGCGCGTGCGATAAGCAGAAAAGCGTCCGGCCAGTTGATCGTTGAGCGGCCCGGAAATCGTGCCCTTGGTCTGAAAATAACCGTCCTCGCCCACCGATGTTTCCATGCTGCGCTCAGGCGTGAAACTGGGCGCGCGGGTACTGATGTTGATCACCCCGGCGGTGGTGTTTTTGCCGAACAGCGTGCCCTGCGGCCCACGCAGAACTTCGAGCTGTTCGATGTCCATCAGATCGAACACCGCCATCCCCGGGCGCCCCAGATAAACGTTGTCGATGTACAAGCCGACGCTGCCTTCCAGTCCATCACTGGCCGGGTTGTTACCCAGACCACGGATCGACACGCTGGACTGGCGCGCGTGCATGTAGGCGACGTTGACGCTGGGCACCAGTTGCTGCAAATCCTGAATGCGGTAGACCCGTTGCGCCTCAAGATTCTGCCCGCTGACCACGCTCATCGGCGTCGGTACGTCTTGCGAACTTTCCTCGCGGCGACGGGTGGTGACGGTCACGGTTTCCAGCTGCGAACTGTTGGCCGCCGCCTTACCTGCCGGGACCGGCGGCGGGGTTTCGGCCTCGGCAGCAAAACCGTGGGTCCAACTGGCGCTGCCTGCCAGCAACAGGGCCAGAGGCAGGCGTTTGAGCCGTCGGGGTGATGGGGGTGACGCGAGGTTCAACGGACTCATGGCGCGGCTCCTGGTCAAAAAACACACAGTCATCTTCAGCGCTGCATATTCTTTTGAGTTATTTATTTATGGATTTACAAATATTTACTGCATAAGAGATTGCCTTTATAAGGAGTCGACCTAATGCATATCCAATGCATTTCCCGGATATTTTTCATGTGAAAAATGCATATCGATCTGCGCCAACTTCGTCACTTCATCGCCCTGGCTGAACAACGCAGCTTCGTCGCTGGCGCACAGGCGGTGAACCTGTCGCAATCGGCGTTCAGCCGCAGTATTCAGGCGCTGGAACACAGCGTTGGCTGCCAGTTGGTCGACCGTGGGCGCAAGGAATTGCCGCCGACCAAACAGGGTCAGGTGCTGCTCGAACATGCGCGGCGACTGGTCAGCGGCGCGCAACAAATGGCCAACGAGATCAGCCAGTTCAATGGGCTTGAAGCCGGAGAATTACGCTTCGGTTGTGGGCCGGCGCCGGCAGCCGGATTGATTCCGCGCGCGATTGGCGCCTTCATTGGCCGTTACCCGAAAGCGCGCGTGCAGTTCCAGGTCGATGACTGGCAGAGCCTGAGCAAACGCTTGCTGAGCGAAGAGTTCGAGTTCTTCGTCGCCGACACCCGGCAATTCGAGGCAGACCCGGATTACCTGACGCACCGATTGCGGCCGCGCAAATGGCATTTCTGCTGCCGCGCCGGGCATCCGCTGGCGGCGTTTGCACGCGTCAGCGCCGAGCAGTTGATGAGTTATCCACTGGCAGTGAGCATTCGTCCGCCGAACCTGCGCAAGGTCATCGTCGACCTCAGCGGCCGCCCGGACTTCACGCCCAGCGTAGAGTGCGAAAACAGCTCCAGCCTGTTGAGCGTGGTACTGCGTTCGGAGGCGATCGGGATTGTCGGCGCTTATTCCGATGCGCTGCATCTGGCCAAGGCTGAGCTGGTGTGCCTGAAGATCGAAGGCCTGGCCGATGATCTTGAGGAGCTGTACACCCGCTACGGGATCGTCAGCCGCGCGGGGTATCGGTTGTCGCCGTTGGCCGAGGCGATGATTGAGCAGATCAAGGCGATTGATGCGATGGATGAGGAGGTGTGTTCGCTGGAGAATTTTGCTGTTTGATCTATTGCTATCGCGAGCAGGCTCACTCCTACAGGTGACCGCGTTCCAATTGTAGGAGTGAGCCTGCTCGCGATGGCGGCAGCCCAGGCACCAATGCAATCTCTGCATAAATCGCATTCCTCAAATGCACTTGCCGAACTCCCCCACCGAAAGCGAAAACCCTCACCTGTCCCACTGACCGGTGAACCCCATGCCCACCTCGCCCAATCCCGTGCGCAACGTGCTGTACATCATGTGCGATCAACTGCGCCGCGACTACCTGTCCTGCTACGGCCACCCGCACCTGCACACGCCCAACATCGATCGACTCGCTGCTGAAGGTGTGCGCTTTTCCCGCGCTTATACCCAAGGCACGATCTGCGGCCCGTCGCGGATGTCGGCTTACACCGGACGCTACGTCAGCAGCCATCAGGTGGCGTGGAATGCCGTGCCGTTGCCATTGGATGAACTGACGATTGGCGATTATCTGCGTCCCCACGGGATTCGTACCGCGCTGGTCGGCAAGACCCATGCGACAGCAAATGTCGACGCCCTGCAGCGTCTGGCGATCGACCCTGGAAGCGATCAAGCCACCATCCTCAACGAAGTCGGTTTTGAACCGTACATGCGCCATGACGGCATCTATCCCGACGATCCGCTGTTTGACGAAAAACGCGAATCCGCGCCTTACACCCACTATCTGCGCGACCACGGTTTCGACGGGCGCAATCCCTGGCACGACTGGGCCAACGCCGCCGAAGGCGAAGATGGCGAAATCCTCAGTGGCTGGAAAATGCGTCATGCGAATTTGCCAGCACGTATTCCCGAGCAACACTCAGAGACCGTCTACACTACAAATCGCGCCATCGACTTCATCACCGAGCAAGGCGAGAAATCATGGTGTTTACACCTCTCGTACATCAAACCGCACTGGCCCTACATCGTACCGACTCCGTACCATGCGCTGTACAGTACGAAATCGATTCTCGAACCGGTCCGCGCGACGCCCTCCGAAGCCAGCAATCACCCCGTCTACACTGCCTTTCGCCTGCATGAGGAAAGCCTCAATTTTTCCTGCGATTCAGTACGATTAAACGTAATTCCCACCTACATGGGCCTGGTCAAGCAAGTGGATGATCAGTTGGGGAGGCTTTTGGATTTTTTGCAGAGCAACGGGCGCTGGGAGGACACCTTGATCGTGTTCACCAGCGATCACGGCGACTTTCTTGGCGATCACTGGCTCGGCGAAAAGGAGTTTTTGCTCGAACAGGCGGTGGGTGTGCCGCTGATCGTGCGCGATCCGCGGGCAGCGGCGGACGTCACTCGCGGCACAGTTGATGAGCGCTTGGTGGAAACCATAGACGCGCTGCCGACATTTCTTCAGGCGCTGGGATTACCGGGAGCCGAGCACCGGCTCGAAGGGCGCTCGTTGATACCGCTGCTGCTGGGCGAGAATCCCGATTGGCGCCGCTATGCAATCAGTGAATACGACTACGCCTTCCAGGCGCCGGCGCGCGAACGCCTCGGCCAGCCAATCGACCGCTGCCGCATGACCATGGTGCGCAGCGAGCGCTGGAAATACCTGGCGTACGACGGTTTTCGACCGCAGCTGTTTGATCTGCTGAATGATCCGCAGGAGCTGCGCGATCTGGGGGATGACCCAGCGTACGCGGCGGTGCGCGAGGAGCATCTGGGGTATTTGTTTGAGTGGATGCGCGGGTTGAAGCGGCGTACGACGATCAGCCATGAAGAGATCGATTTGCGCGGGCAGCGGTTTCGTTATGGTGAGCCTGAAAGCGAGAAGGTCGTTCAGATCGGCGTGTGGTAAACGTCCTTCGCGAGCAGGCTCGCTCCCACAGGGTTTGGCGTCGATCACATCCGTTGTGTTCGACAAAAAAACACTGTGGGAGCGAGCCTGCTCGCGAAGAGGCCCGATCAGACGCCGCCAATATCCGCGCCTTTGATGGTCTGACTGCGCTGTCCATTCACGCCCACCGGCACTTCGCCCTTCAGCGTCACCCGGCGCACCACGCGATCCTGGGTGCCGTAATCATCAATCGCATAATGCTGCGTCGAGCGGTTATCCCAGATCGCCACATCACCGGCCTTCCAGCGCCAGCGCACGGTGTTTTCCTGGCGGATCACATGGCTTTGCAGCAAGCCGAACAGGTGCGCCGAATCCGCCTGCGAATAGCCCTTGATGCGCTTGACGAAATGCCCCAGCAGCAGGCTTTTTTCGCCGCTGACGGGGTGCACGCGCACCACTGGATGCTCGGTCTCGTAGACCGTGGAGGTGAACACCTTGCGATAACGCTCGAGTTTTTCTGCCGATACATCCGGTTTGGCGCTGGCGTAGTCGTATTCGTTGCTGTGCACGGCGACGAGTTTGTCGGCCAGTTCACGCAACTCGCTCGGCAAGCCGCTGTAGGCCGTCGCGGTGTTCGCCCAAAGGGTATCTCCGCCAAAGGCCGGGGCGACCACCGAACGCAGGATCGAGGCTTTTGGGTAAGCGTCAACGAAGGTCACGTCGGTGTGCCAGGAGTTGGCGCGCTGCCCTTCGGCGCCGTCCAGCTCAAGCAGATAACGCGTGCCTTCGCGCGAAGGGACCGTCGGATGCGCTACCGGCTCGCCGAGCAGATGAGCGAAGGCTTCCTGGCGCTGATCGTCGAGCTGAGTCTGCTCGCGGAAGAACAGCACTTTGTATTCGACCAGCGCCTGTTGAATCGCTTCGACAGTGGCCGCGTCCAGCTCACCGGACAGGTGCACACCGCGAATCTCGGCGCCGATACGGCCGGCCACCGGGTGAATGTCCAGCGTGTGGAGAGCGGGTTTTACAGCGAGTGCGGCATTGCTCATGGGAAGACCCTCATCGACCTGCTTGCGGTTGTACCGCAGCGAAACAACGCTCTATCTATATTCCATTTACATCTAATAGATATTTGCATGCTTCGTTGACGGAATAAGAGCTTGCATTTAAAACCTCTAGCAACCCTCGTCGCAAATGCCTTCGAGCTATTTTTAGGATGCCGGAAAAGCATATGGACCTTCGCCAGTTGCGCTACTTCATCGCCCTCAACGAGCACCGCAGTTTTGTCCGTGCGGCAGACGCGATGGGCATCACCCAACCGGCGTTCAGCCGCAGCATTCAAGGGCTTGAGCAGGAGTTCGGCTGCGTATTGGTCGATCGCGGCAACAAGGATTTGCGCCCGACGCCAGAAGGTCAGGTGGTGCTGCAACACGCCCTGACCCTGGTACAGGGCGCGGCGTTGCTCAGCGCCGAAGTGACGCAGATGACCAAGCTCGATGCCGGCGAAGTGCACTTCGGTTGCGGCCCGGCGCCGGCGGTGAAACTGGTGCCGGATGCGGTGGCGCAGTTCATCAACGCGCACCCGAAAGTACGCACCTGCTTCCAGGTGGATAACTGGGAAAAACTCAGCCGAGCGCTGAGCCGCGAAGAGATCGAATTCTTCATCGCCGACATCCGCCATTTCGAGGCCGATCCGAACTTTCAGACCCAACCGCTGACGCCCAAGCGCGGGGTGTTTTTCTGCCGGCCGGGGCACCCGTTGCTGGCCAAGGAAAGCCTGTCGACCAACGACATGTTCGACTACCCGCTGGCCGCCACGCTGATTCCGCCGGGCATTCGCAAACTGCTGGCGAACCTCAGCGGGCGCATCGATTTTTCGCCAACCATCGAAACCGAGCACTTTCCGGCACTGGTCAAAGTCGTGCTGCAATCCAATGCGATCGGTGTGGGCACGGAGGAGGCATTTGTCGAGGATGTCGCCAAGGGTTCGCTGGTGTTATTGCACTGGCGCAACCTGCCACAAAACCTTGAAAGCATGAACGCGCGCTGCGGCATCGTCAGCCGCACCGGGTTTCGTCTGTCACCGGCGGCCCGGGCGATGATCGAGACGTTGGTGGCGGTGGATCGCCAGGAAGATCGCGTTGCTGTTTAGAACGCCATCGCGAGCAGGCTCACTCCTACAGGGAAACGCATTCCAGATGTAGGAGTGAGCCTGCTCGCGATAGCGCCAGACCAGACGCCGAAAATTCAAAGTTGCGCTGCAGAAAGCTCAGGCGCCACCCAATCACTGACCTTGAACGGCTTGCGAATCAGCTTCTGCTGCGCCGCCAGGTCGACCTTGTCCTGCAGGCTGCTGAGGAACACCGGGTCCAGCGTCGAGGGGAAAATCTCGCTCAGATTCTGATCTTTCAGATCCTGAGCGAGGATCAGTGGCGGATAGCTCGCCAGCCCCGACACCAACTGTACATAGGCGTCTTTGTTGCTGTCCTGAGTCAGCCATTGCACAGCCTGTTGTTGCGCCTTGAGCAGTCTGGCGATGACTTCAGGGTGCGCGTCGACAAACTTGCCGTTGCCGAGCAAAACCGCCTGCACGCTGCCGGCGCCGCCAAGGTCTTTGGTGTTGAGCGGCAACTCCGCCAGGCCTTTTGCTTGCAAAGCACTCAAAGCGGAGCTGCCCCACGAGGCATCGATCTGTCTTGCCGCGAGCGCCGACACCGCTGCGTTGAAATCCAGATTGATGACTTTCACATCCTTCTCGCTCAAGCCCTGGCTCGCCAGCGCCGCATCGAACGACAGCTGCGTCGCCGTACCACGGAAGATCGCCACGCGTTTGCCTTTGAGGTCCTGCAGGGTCTTGATTCCCGAACCCGGCACCACGCCAAGGTATTGCTTGACGCCGCGCGCGGACGCGCTAAGCAAGCGCGTGTCCAGGCCGTTCGATTTGCCGATGATCGCGGCGAGATCACCGAGATAGGCCAGATCCACCTGGCCATTGGCAAACGCCTCGTTGATCACCGGTCCGGCGCCCTTGAAGAAGCTCCACTGAATCTTGATGCCCTGCTCGGCGAAGGCCTTTTCGAAGATCTGCTGATCGCGCAACACATCGACGATACCGCCGCCGCTGTGCTGCGTACCGGCGCTGAGGTCGGGCACGGCGATGCGAATCTCCTTGAGCTCCTCGGCCTGCGCACTGAGCGCAAGCAATCCTGCCAGTGCCGGGGCGACCAACAGGCTGATGACACGTTTGAAGGGAAGGTTCATGGGTGCGGCTCCTTGATCGCTGAGAAGCCGAAAGTAGGCTGAATGCGCACCTTCACTTAAATACTATAAATGCACATTTTTATAGTTTTTTGCGCTAAGCGAGCGTAACCGGGGGCTGTAGCGGGATATGCATTAAGAACATCGAAAATATTCTTCGAATGCATTGGATGCGCGTCGCTCTGGAAGCCTTAAATGGTCTTGCTTATCTCTTAATAGAATTGATTTGAATCTTGTTAGACCAATTTTGCATACCCGCACGTCACCTGTGGGAGCGGGCTCGCTCGCGAAGACCCTGTGCCATCCACCATCACTGGCACCTGACACTACGCCTTCGTGAGCAAGCCCACTCCCACAGATGCAAAGCGGTTCGCCATGCAACCCGACAACGGAGGTCACCCATGGCCCGTCAATCCCTGCTCAGCCTGCCCCTGACCGCGCCACCGCTGAAAAACCGACGGCCCTGGCCCAGCCTCAATCAACGCTTGTTGCCCTGGCTGCTGCCCATCAGCCTTTTTGCCCTGTGGTGGCTGGCCGCGCGCAATCAGTGGATGAGCGAGCAGATTCTGCCGACGCCATCGCTGGTCTGGAGCAGCGCTGTCGAACTTGCGCAAGGCGAGCTATGGAGCCATTTGTGGATCAGCCTGCAACGGCTGTTCTGGGGTTTGCTTGCAGGTATTTCGGCAGGCTCGATTCTGGGGGCCACGCTGGGGTTCAGTCGGCGTCTGGAGCGCTTGATTTTCCCGACCTTCGCCGGGTTGGCGCAGGTGCCGACGCTGGCATGGATTCCGCTGTTCATGGTGTTTTTCGGCATCGGTGAAGTGTTGAAACTGGTGGTACTGATCAAAGCCATCGTCGTACCGGTGACCCTGCACACGCTGGTCGGCGTGCGCGATGCGCAACCGAAACTGCGCGAAGCCGCCGCTGTATTGCGCCTGCCGCCGCGTCTGTTGATTCGTCGGCTGGTACTTCCTGCTGCGCTGCCGGCATTCATGGCCGGTGTGCGCCTGGCACTCGCCGCCGGCTGGACATCGCTGCTGGCGGTCGAGCTGATCGCCTCCAGCGAAGGCATCGGTTACCTGATGGTCTGGGCGCGGCAGCTGTTCATGCTCGATATCGTGTTTGTGTGCATCGTGATCATCGGGCTGATCGGCGTGGCCATGGATCGCGGCATCGGTTTGCTTGACCGCAAACTGGTGTACTGGCCACATCCGGCCACCGCGGAAATTCGCCGCGGCCCGCGTTATCAGGGCTGGCAGCGCCTGCAACCGTGGCTGCTGCCACTGGGCTTGCTGGCGCTGTGGCAGGTGGCGAATGATCAGCAGTGGGTCGACGCGAATATTCTGGTCAGCCCTGTGGCCGTGGTGAGCACGACATGGGATGGCCTGCTCGACGGCACGCTGGCCAACGGCATGGCGTTGAGTTTGAGCCGCACCCTCGGCGGCTTGCTGCTCGGTGGCGGACTCGGTTTCGCCTTGGGCCTGCTGCTGGGACTGTCGCGTTTGAGCGAACGCTTGCTCGGCCCGACCCTTGCCGCGTTGCGCCAGATCGCCATTTTCGCCTGGGTGCCGCTGCTCACGGCGTGGTTCGGTCTCGGTGAGTTGGCCAAGTGGGTATTCGTCGCCCTCGCCGGGTTTTTTCCGCTGTTTATCGCCACCCAGCGCAGCGTTGCCAACCTGTCGCCGCAGCTCAACGAAGCCGCGCAAGTGCTGCGCCTGAGCCTCGGCCAGCGCCTGCGTCGGCTGGTGCTGCCGGGCGCTGCGCCAGGGATTTTCGCCGGACTCAGGCTAAGCCTGATTTACGCCTGGCTTGGCACCATCGGCGCCGAATATTTCATGCCGTCCAACGGTGGCATCGGCAGCCAGATGATCGGCGCACAGCAACTGCTGCGCATGGATCTGATCATGGCCGGCATGCTCTTGGTCGGCCTCACTGGCGCCTTGCTCAACCTGATTGGCCAACGCCTGGAAATTCGCGCCACTCGCTGGAGACACGCATGAACGCACCGATTGTCAGCTTCAACCACGTAGGCAAATCCTTCGACGTCGACGGTTTCGAGCTGGAGGCCATTCGTGAATTCAACCTGGACATCGCCGAGGGCGAATTCGTCGCCATCGTCGGCTCAAGCGGCTGCGGCAAATCCACCCTGCTGCGGTTGCTGGTCGGCCTCGACACGCAGTTTCGCGGGCAGATCGACGTCGATGGCAAAGCCGTCAGCGGCATCGGCGGCGAGCGCGGCATCGTCTTTCAGGAGCACCGTTTGTTTCCCTGGCTGACCGTTGCCGACAACATCGGCCTGGGCCTGGTCAACGAGCCGCTGAGTGCGGCGCAAAAGCAACAGCGCATCAGCGATTTCATCGATCTGGTCGGCCTGCGCGACTTTACCCGCGCTTACCCGCATCAGCTCTCCGGCGGCATGGCGCAGCGCGTGGCAATTGCCCGAGGCCTGGTCGCCAGCCCGAGGATCCTGCTGCTCGACGAGCCCTTCGGCGCCCTCGATGCACTGACCCGCCAGCAAATGCAGGACGAGCTGCTGGCGATTCGCGAACGAGCAAAAATCACCACAATCCTGGTGACCCATGATGTCGAGGAAGCGATTTTTCTTGCCGACCGCGTGGTGGTGATGGAGCCGCGCCCCGGGCGGATCAAGCAAGTGGTCGACATCGCCCTGCCCCATCCGCGTCAGCGCAGCAGTTTCGACTTCCATCAACTGCGCGAAGAACTGCTGCACGAACTGACCAATGATGACCATTACCAACCGAGCGCACCGGTGCAGATCCGCGATCTGCCGCTGACGTTCATTGCCTGCTGAACAGGAGTTCCGCCATGCCGCAACGCCCCAATTTCCTGGTGATTCTGGCCGACGATTTAGGCTTCTCCGACATCGGTGCGTTCGGCGGCGAGATCGCCACGCCGAACCTCGATGCGCTGGCGTACAGCGGCCTGCGCCTGACCGACTTTCACACCGCACCGACCTGCTCGCCGACACGCTCGATGCTGCTGACCGGCACCGATCACCACATCGCTGGCATCGGCACCATGGCCGAAGCACTCACTCCGGAACTGATCGGCAAACCCGGTTATGAGGGTTACCTCAATGACCGCGTCGTCGCCTTGCCCGAGCTGCTGCGCGAGGCCGGTTATCAGACGTTGATGAGTGGCAAATGGCATCTTGGTCTGAAGGCCGAACTGGCGCCCCATGCACGCGGCTTCGAGCGCTCGTTTTCGCTGCTGCCGGGCGCCGCCAACCACTATGGTTTCGAGCCGACCTACGATGAACAAACACCGGGCCTGCTGAAATCCACCCCGGCGCTGTACATCGAGGACGATCAGTTTCTCGACGAGTTGCCCAAGGATTTCTATTCGTCCGATGCCTTCGGCGACAAGCTGCTGCAATACCTCAAGGAGCGCGACCAGACCCGACCATTCTTTGCTTATCTGCCATTCTCCGCGCCGCACTGGCCGTTGCAGGCACCCGCCGACATCGTCGAGAAATACCGCGGTCGCTATGACGCCGGCCCCGAAGTGCTGCGCCTCGAACGCCTGGAAAAACTCAAGGCTCTGGGGCTGATCGAGGCGGATGTCGAACCGCATCCGCTGATCCAGCTCGGTGCGCAGTGGGACGCATTGAGCAAAGAGCAAAAGCAGATTTCCGCGCGGGCAATGGAGGTCTACGCGGCGATGGTCGAACGCATGGACTGGAACATCGGCCGGGTCGTCGATTACCTGCGCCAGCAGGGCCAGCTCGATAACACCTTCATTCTGTTCATGTCCGATAACGGTGCCGAAGGCGCGCTGCTCGAAGCGTTTCCCAAGTTCGGCCCGGAGCTGATGACCTACCTCAACCAGCATTACGACAACAGCCTCGACAACATCGGCCGGGCCAACTCCTACGTCTGGTACGGGCCGAACTGGGCGCAGGTAGCGACCGCACCGTCGCGGCTGTTCAAGGCGTTTACAACCGAGGGCGGGATTCGTGTACCGGCGCTGCTGCACTATCCGCAGCTGCCGCTCAAAGGGCAGATCAGCCACGGCTTCGGTACGGTGATGGACATCACCCCGACCATTCTCGATCTGGCCGGCGTGCGCCATCCCGGCAAACAGTGGAAAGGCAAAGCGGTGGCGCCGTTACGTGGCAAGTCGTGGCTGGGCTTTTTGTCCGGCGAGACCGCGCAGGTGCATGACGAACACACGGTGACGGGCTGGGAATTGTTCGGGCGCCGCGCGATTCGCCAGGGGTCTTGGAAAGCGGTGTTTATTCCCGGACCGGTGGGGCCGGCGACCTGGCAGCTTTATGATTTGGCGAGCGATCCGGGGGAAATTCATGACTTGGCGTTGAGTCAGCCGCAGAAACTCACCGACCTGATCGGGCATTGGCAGCGCTATGTGGAAGAGACTGGGGTGATCCTGAGTGCTTCGCCGTTTCAGCCGGATTGACGGTGACCGATTTATAGCTATCGCGAGCAGGCTCACTCCTACAATTGGAATGCATTCCCCCTGTAGGAGTGAGCCTGCTCGCGAAGAGGTCTTCGCAGTCACCCATTACGCTCGGACTGTACGCACCTCTTCCTGCACAACGGCGTCCCGGCGCACAAACCGGTTCGCCCGCCCGAACGTGCCGAAATCATTGAAGCGCACACCCATCTCGCGCATCACCTTGTGCGCCACCGGCACGGTCATCTGGCGGATGTAAAACGGCTCCTTGACGACGAAATGATGAATCCCGTGACTGCTGCCAAAGTTGAAGCAGAACGCCTGCAACGGCCACAGCCACCATGGGTTCAACACCTGACATTGCTGCAACACATTGCCCGGTTCGATATCGCCGTAGTAATGCATGTTCGAGCTGATGAAATGCAGGCAAAAGGTGCGCAGCACGTTCGGGCCGATGATCACCACCACCGCGATATCGACCACCTGCATGACCGACAACGTGGTGGCGGACCACTCGATTGGCGCGCCCAGCACGTAGCCGATGCCGTTGGCCGCGTGAAACCCGAGAAACACATACCACGCGCCCCAATGCAGCAGCGCCAGCGGTGCGTAGACTTTCACAACGCGCTTGAGAATGCTCAGCTTGTGCGCCCAGGTCTTGGCCCGAAGCATGCGAATGAACGCTGACATGACGTTGTCACCGACCATCAGCAACCGCGCCAAGCCCCACGGCTCACCGTTGGTGATCGCGCGTTCTTCCATGTCGGCTTCGGTGCCGGACACCTTGTGGTGATTGAGGTGCAGATGGCGACGAATCCACGGGTTGATCGTGCTCGGTCGCGCCAGCCACACCAGGCCCATCATCAGATTGTGCGGCACGCGTTGCTTGCGGAAATACATGCTGTGGATCAAGTCGTGCTCAAGCTCATGGGTCAGCGAAGCGAAAAACGCGTTGAGCAACAGGCACACCCACCACGCCATGTGGCCGCTGATGTACAGCGCCGCCGAACCGATCATGCCGGCCAGGGCGAACGCCAGGATCCCCGCGCCGAGGGCATCCTGATGCCGCAGAATCGGATAACGCTCACGCAATTCCACGCCTTTGGCCAGCACCACCTCGCGAATATGCGCCGATCGCAGCACAGCATTGTGTCGCTGGGGACTTGCAGAAGTACCGTCCATGCTCCCATCCTCTGGTTATCGATGTCCGCATCCTGCCTCGGCCGGGTTCGAAACGCGGTAGCCGAGCACGCCAACCTGTTGACCGGAAGCGCCAATCAGCATGAAGGAACCGACCTCCCTCGCCAGCTGGACCCGTGCCTTGCGCAAGCAACTCGACGCGCTGGGGCTGGACAGTCTTGCCCTGTGCCAACAGGCCGGACTCGATCCGGCGTTGATGGACGACCCCAACGCGCGCTACCCGCTGTCCGGCACCACGCGCCTCTGGGCGCTCGCCGTCGAAGCCAGCGGCGACCCGGCCCTGGGCCTGCGCGTGTCACGTTTTGTCAGCCCGACCACGTTCCACGCACTGGGTTATGCGCTGGTGGCCAGCGGTAGCTTGCGCGAGGTGTTTGAACGGATCGTGCGTTATCACCCGGTGGTCAGCGATGCGCTGGAGCTTGAGCTGAGCCGCAACGTCGACCGCTATCAATTTCGCCTGAACATTCCCTCAGGCAATCCGGCGCCGGCCTTTGAAGCCATCGACGCGTTCACCGCGATCTACGTGCGCACCTGCCGCAATCGCCTCGGTCGCGATTACGCGCCACTGGCGGTCTATCTGCGCCGCCCTGAGCCGAGCGACGCCCAGCAATGGCACAAAGTCTTCCGCGCCCCCGTGCATTTCGGCTGCAGCGAAGATCGTCTGGAGTTCGCCCTCGCCGACTTTGACAGCCACCTCGACGACGCCAACCCGGAACTGGCCGAACACAACGAAGCCGTGCTCAAACGCACCATGGCTCAGCTCAAACCACTGACCTGGGAACGCAAGGTGCGCGATGCCATTGAAGAACAATTACCCGAAGGCGAACCGAGCGCCGAACGCATCGCCCAGGCCTTGCACCTGAGCCTGCGCAGCCTGCAACGGCATCTGGCGGATGAGGGTTGCCGCTTCGACACCCTGCTCAACGAAAGCCGCGAAAACCTCGCGCTGCTGCACCTGCGCGATCCGCAGTGTTCCTTGAGTGAAGTCAGCTATCTTCTGGGGTTCGCCGACACCAGCAGCTTCAGCCGCGCGTTCAAGCGCTGGACAGGGATGACGCCGGGGCAGTTTCGGGATGGGTTGCGTTGAGTTTCAATCAGCGAGATATGAGTCGGTGAAAGGACTCAAGTGTGAAAATTTTCCTTCTTGAGCATATCGAGTGTAGGACGGGCTGGTCGACGAACCGCGTCTAGCACATAGCCGAAGCCATTCAAGATTACCTCTACCTTACGCAGACCAATGTCAGAGACCGTGTTGTTCTCGATGCCGGAGATGGTCGCGCGACTCATACCGTACTTCAGAGCGAGGGCTTGCTGAGACAACCCATTCGCCTTTCGAAGGGTTCTGATTAATTTGCCTATGTTTTCCATCTGAGCCGCCTGCATTATTTACGATGCATTTTTTTTATTTTCAGCCGACATGCATTCTATTGAATGCATTTCTTGCGAAAAACTGACCATTATCTTTCTTTCAAATTATCAACGTCGTATCAAAAACCCCAACTCAAACACCGTCCCCGCCACATCACTCCTCACCCGCACCCGCCCGCCATGCAACTGCATGATCGACCGCACGATCGCCAGCCCCAACCCACCCGAATCCCCCGGTTCCGCACGCGAAGGGTCGACGCGATAAAAGCGATCGAACAGCTTGCCCAGATGCTCAGGCGGGATGATCGGGCCGTGGTTGTGCACTTGCAGCCAGCACATACCCGGTTCATCGCGGCGTTGCAGGCTGATCAGGGTGCCGGGGTCGGCGTGGCGGACGGCGTTGGCCAACAGGTTGCCGAGGGCGCGTTGCAGCAGTTGCTGGTCGGCGAGCAGTTCACCGTGCATGTGGTTTTGCAGTTGGAGGCCGCGATCATCCGCCAAGGGTTCGAAGTAGTCGCAGAGTTCGTCGCCGACGTTTTGCAGACTCAGCGTCTGCAGATTGAGCGCGCGCTCGGCCTGTTCGGCGCGGGCGAGAAACATCAGATTCTCGGCCATGCGCTTGAGCCGTTCGAACTCTTCCATGTTCGAGGCCAGCACTTCCTGATATTCCGCCGTACTGCGTGGATGGTTCAGGGCCTGGCCGTTGCTCGCCAGCAAGGTGTGCAGCGGCGTGCGGATTTCGTGGGCGAGGTCGGCGGAGAACTGCGAGAGACGCTGCACGCTGTCGTCCAGCCGCGCGAGCATGGCGTTGAGCGCGTGCACGGGTTCGCGCAATTCTGTCGGCGTGCCTTCGACGGGCAGGCGTCGATCGAGGCTGCGCAAATCGATGCTGCGTACCGCTTCGCTCAACTGACGCAACGGTTGCAGCCCCCGGCGCAGCAAGAGCAATCCCAAGGCAAAGGCGAGCAGTGCGCCGAGGCCGACAGACAGATACAGACGCAGGCGATAACTGCCGAGCATCTGCTCGCGCTCGCTCAGGACTTTGCCGGCAATCACCGTCAGCCGTTCGCCGTTGGGGCCTTGGGCCTGGCCGGACAACAACGCCAGTTCGGCACCATCGCTGGCCTGCCAGGTGAGCACGTCGCGGCGCTGCGGCATTTGTTGTCGCGGCAGCGCGTTCAACGCTGGCAACTCGCGCTGACGCGGGTTGATTGCGATGACACTGGAGCCGTCAGCCCGGCGCACCAGCAGCAGGCTGTCGCGATTGCCGAGCATGTTCTGATACAGCCGTGGCCGCGCCTGCAAGGCGTCGAGGCTGTCGCTGTCGGCGAGCAAGGCGCGCACTTGTTCGAGGCGACCGAGCAGGGCCATGTCGTCACGAAAGGCCAACTCCGAGGCCAGGGAGCGGTAGAGGAACACGCCAATTGCGCTCAGCACCAAGGCGCAGACCATGGCGAAGGCCAGCGCCAGGCGCCAGGCGATCGACTTACTCCGCATCGTCCGGCGCTTCCAGCTGATAGCCGACGCCGCGCACGGTGTGGATAAGTTTGGGCATGTACGGATCGTCGACCTTGGCGCGCAGACGACGCACGGCGACTTCAACCATGTTGGTATCGCTGTCGAAATTCAGGTTCCACACCTGCGAGGCAATCAGCGTGCGCGAGAGCACTTCGCCCTGGCGGCTGGCGAGCAGCTGCAACAGGGCGAACTCCTTGTTGGTCAGGGCAATGCGCTGGCCGCCGCGACTGACACGGCGGCGCAGCACGTCGATTTCCAGGTCGGCGATGTTGTACGACTCGGCTTCACGCATCGGCCCGCGCCGCAGCAACGTGCGCACCCGCGCGAGCAATTCGGCGAAGGCGAAGGGTTTGAGCAAATAGTCGTCGGCGCCGAGTTCGAGGCCGCGCACACGGTCTTCGATGGCGTCTTTGGCGGTGAGAAACAGCACCGGCGTGGCGCCGCGCTGGCGGATCAACTGCAGCAATTGCCAGCCGTTGAGACCGGGCAGCATGACGTCGAGGATGATCAGGTCGTATTCCTGCTGTTCGATAAAATAACGGCCATCGAGGCCGTTGAGCGCCACGTCCACGGCAAACCCGGACTCGCCCAGGCCCTTGGCGAGGAAATTGGCGGTTTTGGCTTCATCTTCTACAACCAGCAAACGCATGGCACACCTCGATTGATCAGGCACACAGGCTAGGCGTGTTCGGCGCCGTTGCCCATTACAAACTTGTAATCAGACTGACGAGGTTCTGACGAAGTGCGCCGGCTAAGGTGCAGGCCTTCCCATCCGGAGCCTGCACATGACCGTCAAATACCTTGTCGCCAGCCTGATGATCGGCCTCAGCGGCGCCGCCGTCGCCACGCCTGAACTGCCGCGTCACGCCGATCTCGATTCGAAAACCGCACGCTGGCTGGCCGATAAAGCGATGAGCAGTTGCACCGGCACGGTGTCGGTACTCGACCGTGGCGGCAACCTCTTGGTGACCCTGCGTGGCGATGGCGTCGGCCCGCACAACACCGCCGCCAGCCAGCGCAAGGCTTACACCGCGCTGTCGACCAAGACGCCGACGCGGCTGTTTGCCGAACGCGCCCGCAGCAACCCGGAAACCGCCAACCTCAACACCCTCGACGAGTTGCTGTTGCTGGGCGGCGGCATCCCGCTGTTCGCCGGCAGCGAATTGGTCGGCGCCATCGGCGTGGCCGGTTCCGGCGGCGGCGAGCAAGACGAAAACTGCGCCCTCGCCGCAGCCGACAAATCCGGCCTGACCATCACCCGTTCCCACTAAGGAGATCCTCCATGACCACCCTGCGCATGACCCTCGCCGCCCTAGGCCTGAGCGCTGCTTCAAGCCTGGCGCTGGCCGCCGGCAATCCGCTGAGCGTCCACGTGCTTAACCTGGAAAACGGCCTGCCGTCACCGGGCATCAACGTCACCCTGGAAAAACACGTCGGTGAGAACTGGCAACCGCTCGCGCAAGGCACCACCAACGAGCAAGGGCGGATCGCCGAACTGTTCCCGGCCAAACAGCCTTTCGAAGCGGGCGAATACCGCGTGGTGTTCAAGACCGGCGAGTACTACCAGAAGACCAGGCACGAGACGTTCTTCCCGGAAATTCCGGTGATCTTCCAGGTGAAGCAGACTGATCAGCACTACCACATCCCGCTGCTGCTCAGCCCGTACGGTTTCTCGACTTATCGCGGTTCGTGATCTCTACGCCAATCAAATGTGGGAGCGGGCTTGCTCGCGAAGGCGGAGTGTCAGTCGACGGATGCGTTTACTGACACTCCGCTTTCGCGAGCAAGCCCGCTCCCACAGGTGATTTGAGGCGTTCGTCAGAGTGTGGCCATCGCACGCAACCGCGCCGCGTCGAGGATTTCGATTTCGCCGTACGCCAGACCAATAATCCCCTGTCCCTGCAAATCCTTGAGGATCTGATTAGTGGTCTGCCGGGACAGCGCGAGCATCGCCGCCAATTGCTCCTGCGGCAGTTGCAGCACACGACGTGGCGCCTCGAGTTCGCCGTAGCCTTCGGCAATCATCAGCAAGCGATGGGCCAGACGCGCCGGGGCTGGCAACAGGCTCAGCTGTTCAAGGTTGATAAAGGCCAGGCGCAACTTATGGCTCATCAGCAGCGCCAGATGCCGCCAATACAGCGGCTGTTCATCGAGCAGCTTGAGCAACGCTGCCTGCGGAATATTCAGCAAGGTGCACGACCCGACGGCATAGGCGTCATGGGTGCGTGGCTGGCCGTCGAACAGACAGATTTCACCGAACCAGTGCGGCGCCTCCACCAGGCTCAGCAACGCCTCTTTACCCTGCTCGCTGACCGCGCCGATGCGCACGGCGCCGTCGAGCACCGCGTACAGACCGCACGGCGCATCGCCACGCTGGAACAGACGCTGCCCCGTCGTCAGCCGCCGCTCGCGGGCCAGCGCCAGCAGGCTATCCTGAAAGGACACCGGCAGATGACTGAACCACTGGCCGCTCAGCAGCCGTGCACGAATTTCCATAACCACTCCTGGAGTGTCGCCTGCCCGACAGAGCGAACGCGGATCCCGAGGGATGATGCGGTCAACCCTACTGGAGGAACAACAATGAAAAGCCTCGTCGATCACCTCAGTCAATACGCCGCCTACCACCGCGACCCGCGCAACATTGCCAGCCACTTTATCGGCATTCCGCTGATTGTGGTGGCGGTGGCTGTCTTGTTGTCGCGACCGCAGTGGTCGCTGGGCCCGTTGTGGCTGTCCCCCGCCGTTGTGGTGGCGCTCGCCTCGGCGTGGTTTTATCTGCGCCTGGAACTGAAGCTCGGCGTGTTGATGACGGTGCTGATGGGCCTGTCGGTCTGGGCCGGGCATGCCCTGGCGCAGCAGAGCACGATGGTCTGGCTGAGCAGCGGGTTGGCGATGTTTGTGGTGGGCTGGGTGATCCAGTTTGTCGGGCACCACTACGAAGGGCGCAAACCGGCGTTTGTCGATGACATCAGCGGGTTGATTGTCGGGCCGCTGTTTGTCGTGGCTGAGCTGGCGTTTCTGCTGGGGATGCGGCAGGAGTTGAAGCAGGCGATCGAAGCGCGGGCAGGAGCGGTGCGGGTCAATCCGAATCGTGCGGCTGTCTAGATCGTATTCGCGAGCAGGCTCGCTCCCACAGGGATTTTGGTTGTTCACAAATTTTGTGTTCAACACCCATCCACTGTGGGAGCGAGCCTGCTCGCGAAGCTTTGCTTCTAAAGGTTGGCGACTTTCTGCCAGACCTTGGGTTTGAAGAACAAGGTCTCACCCTTGGCCAGGCCGATCAGGCTGTCGTGATCCTTGACCACTTCGGCCTCAATCAGATCCGTCTGCCCTTCCACCTTCAGCGTCACCCGCGTCGTCGCGCCCAATGGGCGAATATCGCGCACCTCAGCGGCATGGTGATCTTCCAGTTCATGTCTGGACAGCGACACCTCGTGCGGGCGGAACAGCACGTGGTTGTCGTCGCTGAGCAGCAAACGGTTGGAATCACCGAGAAAGTGGTAAACGAAATCGCTGGCCGGGTTTTCGTAGACGTCGCCCGGTGAGCCGATCTGTTCGATCACGCCCTTGTTCATCACCACAATGCGGTCGGCGACTTCCATCGCTTCTTCCTGATCGTGGGTCACGAACACCGACGTCAGGTTGATGTCCTCGTGCAGACGCGCCAGCCAGCGGCGCAGTTCTTTACGCACCTTGGCGTCGAGGGCACCGAACGGCTCGTCGAGCAGCAGCACTTTCGGCTCCACCGCCAGGGCACGGGCCAGGGCAATGCGCTGACGCTGGCCACCGGACAACTGCTCCGGGTAGCGATCCGACAACCAGTCCAGTTGCACCATGTTCAGCAGTTCATGAACCTTGGCGGCGATCTGGCTTTCGTTCGGGCGTTGGTTTTTCGGTTTCATGCGCAGGCCGAACGCGACGTTGTCGAATACGGTCATGTGGCGGAACAAGGCGTAATGCTGGAACACGAAACCGACGTTGCGATCACGCACGTCGTGGCCGGAGACGTCCTCGCCATGGAAAACGATGTTGCCCTGATCCGGGGTTTCCAGACCGGCGATAATCCGCAGCAACGTAGTCTTGCCGCAGCCCGACGGGCCGAGCAGCGCCACCAGTTCACCGCTCTGGATGTCCAGGCTAATGTTGTCCAGCGCCTTGAACGCATTGAAATTCTTGCTGACGTTACGCACTTCGATCGACATGAATTATTCCTCCGCGGCGCTGGCGCGCAGGCGGTTGATACGGTTTTCGCTCCACTGCTTGAGCAGCAGGATGAAGAGCGCCAGGATCAGCAACAGGCTCGCCACGGCGAACGCGGCCACATGGTTGTATTCGTTGTAGAGGATCTCGACGTGCAGCGGCAAGGTGTTCGTCACCCCGCGAATGTGCCCGGACACCACCGACACCGCACCGAATTCACCCATGGCCCGCGCGGTACACAGCACCACGCCATAGATCAGGCCCCACTTGATGTTGGGCACGGTGACGTGCCAGAACATCTGCCAGCCATTGGCGCCCAGCAGCCGTGCGGCTTCTTCTTCCTGAGTGCCTTGTTCCTGCATCAGCGGGATCAGTTCACGAGCCACGAACGGCACGGTGACGAAAATCGTCGCCAGCACAATGCCCGGCAGAGCGAAGACGATCTGGATGTCGTGATCCTGCAGCCACGGCCCGAACAGACCCTGGGCGCCGAACATCAGCACGTAGACCAGACCGGCGATCACCGGCGATACCGAGAACGGCAGATCGATCAGCGTCACCAGCATGCTCTTGCCGCGGAACGAGTACTTGCTCACGCACCACGCTGCGCTGACGCCGAACACCAGGTTCAGCGGCACCGAAATCAGCACGGCGAACACGGTGAGTTTCAATGCCGACAGTGCATCCGGTTCAAAGATTGCGGTGAAGAATGCACCGAGACCATTCTTCAAACCTTGCGATACGACGATGAATAATGGCAGCAGCAAAAACAGGAAAAAGATCAGCCAGCCAAGACCGATCAGGATTCTGCGCGAAGTGGCGCTGCCGCGCCGCGCAGCATTGGCCGAGGAAGCGGCCGCAATAGACGATTGGGACATGTTCGCGCCTCCTTATGGGGTTTCGATGCGCCGCTGCAGCAAGTTGATCAGCAGCAACAGGACAAAGGACACCACCAGCATCAACACGCCGATGGCCGTGGCGCCGGTGTAATCGTACTGGTCGAGCTTGACCATGATCAGCAGCGGCAGGATTTCGGTTTTCATCGGCATGTTGCCGGCGATGAAAATCACCGAACCGTACTCACCGACGCCACGGGCAAATGCCAGGGCGAAACCGGTCAGCCAGGCGGGCAGCAGCGCGGGTACGAGGATGTGGCGGAATACTTGCCACGGCTTCGCACCGAGGCAGGCGGCAGCTTCTTCGACTTCACGGGGAATGTCGGCCAGCACCGGTTGCACCGTGCGCACCACGAAGGGCAGCGTAACGAAGGTCAGCGCCAGGGTGATGCCCAACGGCGTGTAGGCGATCTTGAAACCGAGGTCAGCGGCGAATTGCCCGACCAGTCCGGCCGGCGCGTATAGCGCGGTCAGGGCGATGCCGGCCACAGCAGTCGGCAGGGCGAACGGCAGATCGATCATCGCGTCGATCACCTTGCGCCCGGGGAAGGTGTAGCGCACCAGCACCCAGGCCAGCAGCGTGCCAATGATGCCGTTGATGATCGCTGCGCACAGCGCGGTGCCGAAGCTCAGCTTCAACGCCGCCAGCACCCGCGGTGCGGAGATGATCGTCCAGAACTGATCCCAGGTCAGCTGGGCGGCGTGGACGAACATCGCCGCCAGCGGGATAAGCACAATCAGGCTGAGGTACACCAAGGTGTAACCCAGTGTCAGCCCGAAGCCGGGTATGACGGGGGAGATACGACGCGACATATAAGTCCCTGGTTGAAAAGCATTCCGCTGAACGCACCAATGTGGGAGCGGGCTTGCTCGCGAAGAGGGAGTATCAGTCAACTTTACGTCGTCTGACACTCCGCTTTCGCGAGCAAGCTCGCTCCCACATTTTCCGCGCCTGGCTTCAGGCTTGATGTGAGGCTGAAGTCAGCTTACTGCGCCTGATAAATCTGGTCGAACACGCCACCGTCATTGAAGAATTTAGGCTGCGCGCTTTTCCAGCCGCCGAAGTCCTTGTCGATGGTCACCAGCTCCAGTTTCGGGAACTGCTGGGCGTATTTGGCCGCGACGTCCTTGTCACGAGGACGATAGAAGTTTTTCGCGGCGATTTCCTGGCCGGCCGGGCTGTACAGATGCTTGAGATAGGCTTCGGCGATCTGCGCGTTGCCCTTCTTTTCGGCGTTCTTGTCGACCACGGCCACCGGCGGTTCGGCGAGGATCGACAGCGAAGGCACGACGATATCGAATTTGTCCGCGCCGCCGTCTTCTTTCAGCGCCAGGAACGCTTCGTTTTCCCAGGCCAGCAACACGTCACCCTGACCGTTGTTGACGAAAGTGATGGTTGAACCACGGGCGCCGGTGTCGAGGATCGGCACGTGCTTGAACAGGGTTTGCACGTATTGCTTGGCCTTGGCTTCGTCACCGCCGTTGGCTTTCAGGCCGTAGGCCCACGCGGCAAGGAAGTTCCAGCGGGCACCGCCGGAGGTTTTCGGGTTAGGGGTGATCACCGAGACGTCATTCTTGATCAGATCGCCCCAGTCCTTGATGCCTTTCGGGTTGCCCTTGCGCACCAGGAACACGATGGTCGAGGTGTACGGTGTGCTCGCTTGCGGCAAACGTGTCTGCCAGTCGGCAGGCAATGACTTGCCGAGTTTCGCCACTTCGTCAATGTCGCCGGCCAGCGCCAGGGTCACAACGTCGGCACGCAAACCATCGATGACTGCTCGCGCCTGTTTACCCGAGCCACCATGCGATTGCTGGATTTTCACCGTGTCGCCAGCGTGATCCTTCTGCCAGAACTTGATGAATTCAGCGTTGTAGTCCTGATACAGCTCGCGCGTCGGGTCATACGACACGTTAAGCAGCTCGTAATCCTTGGCAACGGCGGAACCGGCAAACACGGCACTGGCCAGCGCGGCCAAAGCGTAACGGCGAATCGACGACATGGTGAAAGCTCCTGGGATTCTCGGTGGTGGCTTTTTCTTATGTATTGCGAAGATCGGGTGTGTCGGTTCAAAGATCGCAGCCTGCGGCAGCTCCCACATCAAGCTCCCCGCAGGAACTGCCGCAGGCTCGGGCCGCGATCGGACGATCTTTTGATCTCAGCCCGGTTGCTTGCCCGGTTGCTGCAAACGGAATTTCTCTTTGCGTTCTATCTGCACGACCTGAGCGTTGTGCACAGTGATCTCCACCGCGCCGAACCGCAGATCGCGCAGGGCGCTCTGGATTTCACGCAAGATGGTGTTTTCGTCCTGACCGTCAACGCTGCGAAGGGATGCGCTCATGGTGCTGCTCCTTTGAAGGGGATTTGCCTGGCAGTGGCGGCACTGCGTTCGGCGTGGGAGCAATATAAGAGAGCCACAGATATTCTTAAAAAGACTATTTAAGAATGTTTATATAACCGGAAAAACAATATGTGGCCGAGCAAGGGTTTGCGCGCTGTCGCAGGTTCCTAAAAACACCGCCGCCCCCTGTGGCGAGGGAGCTTGCTCCCGCTCGAGTGCGAAGCGCTCGCCGTTTTTAAGGGGGCTACTACGCAGCCCAGCGGGAGCAAGCTCCCTCGCCACAGCGGGGTTCAGCCGATCATCGGCGCGCGTGCCCAATCAATTTCATGGGCAGGACTGGGCCGTGCAAACCAATACCCCTGACCCAACTCACACCCCTGATCCAGCAGAAACGCCGCCTGCTCGACCTGCTCGATTCCCTCGGCATGCACCTGCATCCCCATGCTCCGGGCCAGTGCGATAATCACCCGGACAATCGCCGCATCGTCTTCGTCCCACGGCAGCCCGGCGACGAAACCCTGATCGATCTTCAGCTTCTGTACCGGCAGACGCTTGAGCCGCAGCAGCGACGAATAACCCGTGCCGAAATCATCGATGGCCAGGCGCACGCCCAGCTCTCGCAAGCGATGCATCTGCTCAAGCGCCACTTCCGGATCATCCATTACCGCACTTTCAGTGACTTCCAGTTCCAGGCAGGCCGGATCCAGCCCGGTGTCGTGCAGCACCTGCGCCACTTGCTGGTACAGCTCACGCCGGGCAAACAAGCGCGATGACACGTTCACGGCGACGAACGACAGCACTACGCCGCTCTGCTGCCATTGGCACATCTGCCGGCAGGCCTGCTGCATCACCCAGGCGTCGATGTCGGCGATCAACCCGGTGCGCTCGGCAATCGGAATGAATTCCGCTGGCGACACCAGCCCCCGCTGCGGATGCTGCCAGCGCACCAGTGCCTCGACGCCGATCAGTCGGCTGGTTTGCAAGTCATGCACCGGTTGGTAGTACACCCGCAGCTCCTGCTGCTCCAGTGCGCGCCGCAATTCGAAGGCGATTTCGACCCGTTGCTGCGCGTGGGCGGTGAGTTCCTCGGTGTACAGCGCATAACCGTTGCGCCCGCTGGTTTTCGCCTTGGACAGCGCCGCATCGGCATTGCGCAGAAACTGCTCGGCGTTCAGCGCGTCACTGGGAAACAGACTGATGCCGATACTGGCATTGATGAACAGTTGATTGCCGTCGATGCAGAACGGCTCTTTGAGCGCATCGAGCATGCGCTGGGCCAACGCCGCCGCCTGTCCCGGCTGTGGACAACGTTCGAGCAGCAGCGCGAATTCATCACCGCCAAGCCGCGCCAGGGTGATGCCCGCCCCGAACAGGCCCTGCAAGCGCGCCGCCACAGCCTTGAGCAGGCGATCGCCGACGTTATGCCCCAGGCTGTCGTTGATCAGCTTGAAATGATCCAGATCGAGCATCAACAGCGCACATCCGTGCCTGTGTGTCTGGGCCGACGCCAGCGCTTGTTCGGCGCGGTCGCTGAACAGCAGGCGGTTGGGCAGGTCCGTCAGCGGATCGTGGTGGGCGAGGTGCTTGAGTTCCTGCTCGGAATTCTTGATGGCGGTGATATCGGAAAACACCGCCACGTAATGGCTGAGCCGGCCCTGGTCATCGTGAATGACGCGGATGGTTTGCCATTGCGGATAGATCTCGCCGCTTTTACGACGGTTCCAGATTTCGCCGCTCCACTCGCCGGACGCGCTCAGCGTGGCGAACATTGCCTGATAGAAACCCGGCGGGTGATGGCCAGACTTGAACAGGCTGGGCTGCTGGCCGATCACTTCGTCGCGCTGGTAGCCGGTGATCGCCATAAAGGCGCGATTGACGTGGACGATCAATCCCTGACGATCGGTGACCAGCACCCCTTCGCGGGTGCAATCGAACACGGCGGCGGCCTGCCGCAGGCGCTCGCGGTCAGCGTGGCGCTCACGCAAGCGCGCACCGATGCCGATAAACGCGCACAGGCGTGCCCGCGCCACGAAAATCAGCCCGGCGCTGATCGCGGCCAGCACATAACCGTTGATCAGTTGCCATCGGACAACATCGACGGGGTCATGGAAGAAATTGTTTAATAAATGATCAGTGCCTTGCAGCCAGACCACGGCAAGTACCAGATAGAGCAGCGCTGCACGCAAGGCATCGCGATAAGTGGCAGGCATTCGACTGTCCATGTCCCTACAAAAAGGTTGGAATTATAGGTCAAGAAACATCCAGCGACGCTTCTCTTGAAGGGCGACTGGTTTTATCTGTGTGCTTAGTGATAATGCAACGGCTGTTTTTATCTTTATCGAGGGCCCTATAGCCTATGTGGTACGAAGGTTTTCTTGGCTTGTCGGCCTGGTCTCTGGTCGCGGTCACCCTGCTGATGACCCATGTGACGATTGTCGCCGTCACGGTCTATCTGCACCGCTATTCGGCGCACCGTTCCCTTGAGCTGAACGCTGGCCTGAAACATTTCTTCCGCTTCTGGCTGTGGCTGACCACGGCGCAGAACACCCGCGAGTGGACCGCTATCCACCGTAAACACCATGCCAAATGCGAAACCGAAGATGACCCGCACAGCCCGGTCGTCAAAGGCCTTTCCACGGTATTGCGCACCGGTGCCGAGCTGTACCGCGCCGAAGCGCAGAACCCGGAAACCCTGCGCATCTACGGCAAAAACTGCCCTGAAGACTGGGTCGAGCGCAACGTTTACAGCCGCTACCCGCTGCTCGGCGTGGCGATCATGGGCGTGATCGACTTGCTGCTGTTCGGCACCATCGGCATCACCATCTGGGCGATCCAGATGATGTGGATCCCGGTGTGGGCCGCCGGCGTGATCAACGGCCTGGGCCATGCCGTCGGCTACCGCAACTTCGAATGCCGCGACGCGGCGACCAATCTGGTGCCGTGGGGCATCCTGATCGGCGGCGAAGAACTGCACAACAACCATCACACCTACCCCAACTCGGCCAAGCTATCGGTGAAGAAATGGGAGTTCGACCTCGGTTGGGCGTGGATCAAAGTCTTCAGCTTCCTGGGTCTGGCCAAGGTGCAGCGCGTCGCCCCGATTGCCCACCGCGTCGAAGGCAAGGGCAGCCTGGACATGGACACCGCGATGGCGATCCTCAACAACCGTTTCCAGATCATGGCCCAGTACCGAAAGCTGGTCATCGGTCCGCTGGTCACGCAGGAACTGGCCAAGGTCGATCATTCGGTGCGCCACCAGTTCCACCGGGCCAAGCGCCTGCTGTCGCGGGAAACCAGCCTGCTGGAAGATCGTCATCATCTGCGCATACAGAGCATGCTCGAGCACAGTCAGGCGCTGAAGGTCATTTACGAAAAACGCCTGGCATTGCAGCAGATCTGGGTCAAGACCAGCTCCAATGGTCACGACATGCTCGCAGCCATCAAGGAATGGATTCACGAGGCGGAGGCCAGCGGTATCCAGTCCCTGCGTGAATTTGCCGATCAGCTGAAAACCTACTCGCTGCGTCCAGCGTAACCGCTGCCCCTGTGGCGAGGGGATTTATCCCCGTTCGGCTGCGCAGCAGTCGCGAAATCGGGTGACGCGTTTTTCCAAAAGACGCGTCACCCGTACCACCCGGCGGAAGCACACCACCTCGCAACCAAAAGCGCGGAACTTCGGCAAAATTCCCCTATCTCAAAAGCACTTCGCCATCCCGGCGGGCTGTTCTGTGGCCGTTGTCGATATTGCGGCACGCCCTTTGAGATCTGTGCCGATGGTCAACAATAACCAGAAAGACACCCCCCTTGCGCAGTGGCCCGAAGCCGCGCAAACCCTTGTGGCGCTCATGCACGCCCAGGGCGAAGTCGCCCGGCTGAGCGAACGCGAACAACTGATCAGTTCGCTGCTGGTCAGCGTCAACGCCGTGTTATGGGCCTTCAATTGGGAAACCCGGCAAGTGCTCTACGTCAGCCCCGCCTACGAACGGGTCTTCGGCCGTTCCGCCGCACTGCTGCTGGCTGATTACAACCAGTGGCGTGACAGTATTTATCCCGATGACCTGGAATATGCCGAACAGAGCCTCGCCGAAGTCCTGCACAAAGGGGCGGTGGAAGATCGCGAGTACCGCATCATCGCGGCCGATGGACAGGTGCGTTGGCTCAGCGACAAATGCTTCATCAACCGTCAGGACGAGCCGGGGCAACCGGTGATCATCGTCGGCATCGCCGAAGACATCACCGACAAAAAGCACATGGAGACCGAGCTGCAACGTCTGGCAACGACCGACGTGCTCACGCAAAGCAGCAACCGCCGCCACTTCTTCGAATGTGCCCACCGCGAGTTCGAACAGGCCCGCCTGCAGGGCACCCCGCTGGCATTCCTGCTGCTGGACATCGATGATTTCAAAGTGATCAACGACAGCTACGGACACCCGGAGGGCGACCATGTGCTGCAACGGATCGCCGATTGCGGGCGCGGATCTTTACGGCGTGGCGACTTGTTCGGGCGCATTGGCGGCGAAGAATTTGCCGCGGTATTTCCGGGCTGCGCGCCAGACATGGCGGTTCAGGTGGCCGAACGCTTGCAACAGGAAATCCAGCGTTTGCGCTTCAGCCATGAAGGACAGACGTATGGCATCACGGTCAGCCAGGGTCTGACCAGCCTCACCGAGGCCGACGCAAGCCTCGACAGCCTGTTCGCCCGGGCGGACGCGGCGATGTACGAAGCCAAGCGCCAAGGCAAGAACCGGATTATTGCGGCCTGACCCAATTTCAGATTCAACACATTCCCCTGTAGGAGTGAGCCTGCTCGCGAAAGCGGAGTGTCAGACGAAACTTAAATAACTGACACTCCGCTTCGCGAGCAGGCTCACTCCTACAGGGGGGTTGTGTAGACCGGTTACTTTCGCATCCGTATCAATTCCGGCAACCCGATCTTCAGCAAACGCGCCGTGCGGCTTTTCGCCAGTTCTTCGACACCTTCATGTTCAGTCAGCCGCGCCATCTGCGCGGCCATGTTCATCACCAGCGCCTCGCGGGAGTAAACCCCGCCGCCCAGCGCATAAACCGAGGCAATCAACTCGCGCAGTTCCAGTGGCAGGCGCCAGCGTGTCCGCAGCGCCGATCCATACGCCGCACCGAACTGCGCCAATGCTTCGCCGACCTCTTCCTGATCATCAAGCGCACCGCCCGCCTGCTGCCACTCCTGCAAACAACGCAGCAACGCCAGATCGCCGAGCCGATGCAGCATCCCGGCGCAATAGCAGCGCTCCTGATCCAGATCGAGCAAGCGCGCCAGGGTGCGTGCGTATTCTGCGGTGTGCAGCGACAGGCCCCAGTAGCGCTCGGCGTAATCGGCCAGACACGGATCGCTGAGGCGGGCACTGCGCTTGAGCGCCAACCCCAGGATCAGATTCATGCTCTGGCCGGTGCCGAGTCGATGCAGGGCTTGAGCCAGCGTCTGCACCGGCGCGCCATGGTGCTGTGCTGCACTGTTGGCGGCCGCGATCAACACGGCGGTAATCTGCGGATCGGTACGGACTTCTTGCTCCAGCAGCTTCAGATCCAGCCCCTCGGGATTGAGGCTGCGCTTGACCGCCACCTGCACGTCGGTCATCAGCGGCGCGCCATCCGCCTGCTCGCGACGCCGTTCAAGAAACACCGCCAGAGTCATACCCGGCGCCAGGATCGGCACTTCGCAAACCACGGCTTCGCCGGCATTGAGCAACAAACCCTGCAAGCGCTCGGTCAGGCCTTCCATGTTCAGCGGTTTGGTCAGGTACGCCGTCGGCGCCAGCGGGATGGCTTCGCGGACACTGGCGCTGTCGTTGCGACTGCTCATCAGGATGAACGGCAGCGGCGGATTGCGCTTGCGCTGGCGCACGCTGCGCAGCACGTTCAGACCATCGACACCGGGCAGCTCCCAGTCGACGATAGCCAAGTCATACGGCACCTCACTGAGCAGTGACATGGCTTGCTGGCCGTCGGCGCACAGATCCAGGCGGGCGTCGCAACGCACGTTCAGCAGCACCTGCTTGAGCAGGTCGCGAGACCACGGGTCCGCCTCGGCAATCAGCACCCTGGGTGCGGCGGGTAAATCAACGGCATTCATGCGCGCTCTCCTTGCAATGCCTGAACCTTAGCCAATGCTGGCCATTCGATACAGCGCAAACGCGTCCGATGTGGTTCAAGGGCCGTAAAAAAACCCGCCGAAGCGGGTTTTTGTAGAGCAGGTCACACCATCGGATCAGAGTTCAGCGAAGCACTCTTCGATGATCGCCAGGCCTTTGTCCAGTTGCTCGTCCGGCGAGGTCAGCGGTACGAGTACGCGCAGCACGTTGCCGTAAGTGCCGCACGACAGCAGGATCAGACCCTTGTCGCGCGCCTTGGCCACGACCGACGCAACGGCCGCCGCGTTCGGCTTGTGGCTGTCGCCGTTTTCGAACAGCTCCACCGCGATCATCGCGCCCAGCGCACGCACTTCACCGATCACCGGGTACTTGGCCTGGATCGCCTTCAGGCCGGTGACCAGACGCTCGCCGACAGCCTTGCAGCGGTCCAGCAGTTGTTCTTCTTCGAACACTTCCATGACCGCCAGCGCAGCCGCGCAAGCGATCGGGCTACCGGCGTAGGTGCCGCCCAGACCGCCCGGGGCAATGGCGTCCATGTACTCGGCCTTGCCGCAAACACCGGCCAGCGGGAAGCCACCTGCGATGGATTTGGCGAAGGTGGTCAGGTCAGCGGCAACGCCCATCTGTTCCATGGCGAAGAACGTGCCCGTACGGCCAGCGCCAGTCTGCACTTCGTCAGCGATCAGCAGGATGCCGTGCTGGTCGCACAGCGCGCGCAGACGCTTCATGAACTCTTTCGGCGCGACGTAGAAACCACCTTCGCCCTGGACCGGCTCGATGATGATCGCGGCGATGTCTTTCGGCTCGGCGTCGTTCTTGAAGATGCGCTCGATGGAAGCGATCGAATCATCGATGCTCACGCCGTGCAACTCGTTCGGGTACAGCGCGCGGAAGATGCCACCGGGCATCAGGCCCATGCCGGCCGAGTACGGCACGACTTTACCGGTCAGGCCCAGGGTCATCATGGTGCGGCCGTGATAGGCGCCGGTGAAGGCGATCACGCCGGCACGACCAGTGGCGGCGCGGGCGATCTTCACGGCGTTTTCCACGGCTTCGGAACCAGTGGTCACCAGCAGGGTTTTCTTGGCGAAATCACCTGGCACCTTGGCGTTGATTTTTTCGCACAGCTCCACGTACGGCTCGTAGGCCAGCACCTGGAAGCAGGTGTGGGTCAGCTTGTTCAGCTGCTCGGTCACGGCGGCGATGATTTTCGGGTGTACGTGGCCGGTGTTCAGTACGGCGATGCCGCCGGCGAAGTCGATGAACTCACGACCTTCAACGTCGGTCACGGTGGCGTTCTTTGCCGATTCGGCGAAAATCGGGTGAATCTGGCCGACACCACGTGGAACAGCTGCGGTGCGACGGGCCATCAGTTCAGCGTTAGTCTTGCTCATTACAGTCCTCATTCGCCGCTCATCGGGCGGCGCGGTTCAAGGATGAAGCGGGAGGAATCGGCGGTGGCAGCATGCGATGATCGACTGCCACGGCGTTCCCGGCCGCAGAGAAATTTCGGTTTGAAACGACGCAAAGGGACAGCGCTCTCGTGCCCTTTGCGTTTACAGCGATCTCTTGCAGGGCTTAGATGCCCAGGCAGAGGTATTTGATTTCCAGATAATCTTCGATGCCGTATTTGGAGCCCTCGCGGCCCAGGCCCGAGGCCTTGATGCCGCCGAACGGCGCGACTTCGTTGGAGATCAGCCCGGTGTTGACGCCGACCATGCCGTATTCCAACGCTTCGGCAACACGGAACACGCGGCCCAGGTCACGCGCATAGAAGTACGATGCCAGACCGAATTCGGTGTCGTTGGACATCGCGATCACTTCGGCTTCGTCTTTGAAACGGAACAGCGGCGCCAGCGGACCAAAGGTTTCTTCCTTGGCCACGGCTGCGTTTTTCGGCACGTTGGTCAGGATGGTCGGCTCGAAGAAGTTACCTTCCATCGGCTTGCCGCCAGCCAGCACGGTCGCGCCTTTGCTCACTGCGTCGGCGATGTGTTCCTGAACCTTGGCCACGGCTTTTTCATCGATCAGCGGGCCGGTGGTGGTGCCGTCTTCCAGACCGTTGCCGATCTTCAGCTTGGCCACAGCCACTTTGAGTTTTTCGGCGAACGCGTCGTAGACCGAATCCTGAATGTACAGACGGTTGGCGCAGACGCAGGTCTGGCCGTTGTTGCGGTATTTGGAAATGATCGCGCCTTCGACGGCCTTATCCAGATCGGCATCGTCAAACACGATGAACGGCGCGTTGCCGCCCAGCTCCAGCGAGACTTTCTTGATGTCCTTGGCGCACTCGGCCATCAACTGGCGACCGATTTCGGTCGAGCCGGTGAAGGACAGTTTGCGCACGATCGGGTTGCTGGTCAGCTCGCTGCCGATGTCGCCGGCGCTGCCGGAGACCACGCTGAACACGCCTGCCGGAATGCCCGCACGCTGCGCCAGTTCTGCAAGGGCGAAAGCCGAGAAAGGGGTTTGCGAAGCCGGCTTGAGCACCATGGTGCAACCGGCGGCCAGCGCCGGGCCGGCTTTACGGGTGATCATCGCCGCCGGGAAGTTCCACGGGGTAATGGCGGCGGTCACGCCGATCGGTTGCTTGATCACGATCAGGCGTTTGTCCGGCTGATGGCCCGGGATCACGTCACCGTAGATGCGCTTGGCTTCTTCGGCGAACCACTCGATGAACGACGCGGCGTAAACGATTTCACCCTTGGCCTCGGCCAGCGGCTTGCCCTGCTCGAGGGTCATCAGGCGCGCGAGGTCGTCCTGGTTTTCGATCATCAGTTCGAACCAGCGACGCAGCTTGCCAGCACGCTCCTTGGCGGTCAGTGCACGCCAGGCCGGCAGCGCCTTGTCGGCCGCTTCAATGGCACGGCGGGTTTCAGCCGCGCCCATCTTCGGCACGGTGCCGAGGATTTCGCCAGTGGCCGGGTTGTTGACCTTGATCGTCTGACCGTTGTCCGCATCGACCCAAGCGCCATCGATGAAGGCTTGCTGGCGGAACAACAGGGTGTCTTTAAGCTGCATGTCGGCTTTCCTTAACAGCACCGCGACCGGCGCGGAGCAAATTATGATTGTAGAAAGGCGCCTCGCAAGGCTGCCGTCAGGGAAATCAGCGACCGGGTGTGGCGCCTCAACCGTGCACGCTGGGTGACACCGGCGCTGCAACACCCGACCAGAGAGCGTTTGAAATCTCAAACGGATCGTAGGTTCAAAGGGGGTAAAGGACAATAGGTCGTTCGAAAAAAAGAACAAAATTGCCGTTTTTCAGATCAACGCACCCAACGCCCTTGCTGCAGGAAAAACCATAGAACAGTCCCGGCAAAGCGCCAAGCGAGGGTTTTGCAGAACGTTACCGCTTTATGGAATGCCACGATTTGCGCCGACACGCGCACTGACAAAACCCGCCAAACCCGGCATGGACGCCCCGAGCCGACCTAGGTATGATGTCGCCCGCTGCACCAGTAGCTCAGCTGGATAGAGTACTGCCCTCCGAAGGCAGGGGTCGTGGGTTCGAATCCCGCCTGGTGCACCACGAATCAAACGAGAAAGCCCCGGACTGTGATGGTCCGGGGCTTTTTTGTGGCTGATGCAAACACGTCGGCTTTACTCCGTCGTCCAGTCAAACTCGTCGTAATCATCATCGTCTTCCTCCTCAACCTCTTCTTCAAAGATGTCCTCTTCTTCAAGCACATCCTCTTGCGGCTGATTCAGCAGAAATTCCTTACGCGTCTCGGTAATCGCTCGCCGCATGTCCTCGCCCTTTTGCGGGCAGTTGAGTAACTGGGCGATGCGGTCGATTTTCGGTGCCACGGTGTCCTCCAGCGCATCGGCAATAAGCCGATAGTGCGCGTTTTTGCGAGGCAATGCCAAATGGCTGGGTGCGAAAACCGACAAATGCTCAGAACAGATTGAACGGTACGTTCGCCACCAGCCGAAACTCGTCGTAGCTGCCGTCAATCTGCCCGCCACTGGCCCGGTGGTTGTAGACGATGCTGCGCAGCACGGTGTTTTTCAGAGTCCCGGACTGCACGACATAAGCGACCATCAAACCGTTCTCGTTGTGTTTGGCACGGTCGAGGCCGCGCACGTTGTAGCCCGCGTTACGACCTGCACGATCGCCGTCGTAGTGAGTGCCGTCGATGTTCCAGCCCTTGGCATGCCAAAGGCTGGCGGTCAGGCCCGCAATGCCGTAGCTGGCCAGATCAAGGTCATAGCGCACCTGCCAGGATTTTTCGTTGGGACCGTTGTAGTCCGAGTAGAGCGAGTTGGCCATGTAGTTGCCGGTCGATTCCCATACGTAGTCGAAGTACTCGTCGCCGGACACCTGCTGCCAGGCGCCGGTCAGCGCATGGGCACCGTGGGCGGCGGTCACCGCCAGGCTATAGGCGTCGTTATCGATAAAGCCCAGATGCTGCTCGCCCTGATCGCGGGTGCGGTAATAGTTGAAACTGGTTTTCACAGCCAGATCCGCGCGGCTGCCGGCCTGATGAATCACGCCCAGATAATACTGCTGCCACATGTCTTCGAAGCGCGAGCCGTAGGCGCTGAAGGTCAGGCCGCCCGGACTCTTGGCAGTGCCACCGGCGTAGCTGATGCGCGAGCCGCTGTAGGCGCGATTGCCGAAGGTGGTGGTCAGGCGTTCGCTACCGCTGCCGGTGCGCGGAATGGCGCGCTCGAAACTTCCTGCTTGCAGCGCCAGCCAGTCGCGTTCGTTGCTGTTGAGGGCAACGCCCTGGAAGGTGGAAGGCAGGGCGCGGTTGTCTTTGTAGCGCAGGATCGGATTTTCCGTGAGCATGCGCCCGGCCTTGAGCTCGGTGCTCGACATCCGCAACTTCATCGCCCCTACCCCCAGCCGGCTCCAGGTCGGCACGGCGTCGCCCGCGCTGTCGACCAGTACGCGGTCGCCGCCATTGGCAACCGCGCCGTGGCCGCGTTCGAGGGTGACCGCGCTGAACAATGAGGCATCCACACCCAATCCCAAATCACCCTGAGTGTAGCCGGAGCTGTAATTGAGCATGCCGGTCTGCACCCAGGTGATGCGCTCGCGGGTTGGCTGTGCCACGCCGTTTTTCTTGATCACCAGGTGCGTGCTGCGCTGGGTGTGCTGATTGGAATAATAGTGGCGCAAGTTCAGGTTCAGCTGGCTACCGTCGAGCAGGCCTGTGGCCTGATCCTGCGGCGATACCGCTTCGGCGGCCCAGCCGGATGGCACGACGGCCAGGGTTGCGACCATCGCGCGAAATACATGTGCTTTCATCAAAACGTGCCTGCAAAAGAAAAGACGCACCACTGCGACGCGGTGCGCTTGGGCGATACACACAAGCGCAGGGCATCAGCGCAACGGTACGGACGGCCAGCGCTCGATCGGTCCGCGCCAGCTCTCGTATGCCTTGGCGCAGCGCAACAGCCACTGATCGGCGAAGCGCGGAGCAATCATCTGCAAACCGATCGGCATGCCTTGGGTGGTGAAACCGCAGTTGATCGACAGCGCCGGTTGCTCGCCCATGTTCCACGGCACGGTGAACACGATGTGTTCGAACGGTTGGCGCGGATCGTTGCCCGGCGAGGGCCACTCGGCCGGAAAACTGCTGACCTGATTGGTCGGAGACAAGACCAGATCGAGATCGTCAAAGACCCTTGCACAGCGGCGCCGCATTTCGAAAGTCTGGTTGAAGCCGTCGACCGCCTGCACCGCGCTCATCGTTGCGGCGGGGGCCGCCCACGCCTCGATGTACGGCAAGACCTTGCTGCGCTGCTCCGGAATCAGGGCCTGCAATTGCGCCAACTGTCGGGCGCGCCAGAAATCATCGAGGCCATCCAGCAAACGGCGATCCATCACCGGCCCGATCAGCACCACTTGCGCACCGTGTGCCTCGAACAGCCGCGCCGCCTGACGCACCGCGTCGCACACTTCGCTGTCGGGCTGGAAGCCGCAACCAGGGTCCAGCATCAAGCCGACTTTCACGCCCTGCAGCGCCGGAGCTTGCAACTGCCAGTCCAGCGTTTGCGCGGCGAGGCTGGTTGCGTCGCGGCGGTCCGGGCGCGTCAGGTAGCCCATCATCAACGCGCAGTCATCGACGGTGCGGGTCATCGGCCCGGCGCAGCGACCGGTGTAATACGGATCAATCGGAATCCGGCCCAGGGTTGGCTTGAAACCGACCAGGCCACACCAGCCCGCCGGCAGCCGCACCGATCCGCCGATGTCGGTTCCGACATGCAGCGGCCCGTAACCGGCGGCGGCCGCTGCGGCTGCACCGGCGCTCGAACCTCCGGGGTTACAGGCAGGGTTCCAGGGATTGCGCGTGATGCCATGCAGACTCGACAAGCCCGAGGACAGCATGCCGAAGTCCGGCACGGTGGTTTTGCCCAGAATGATCGCCCCGCTCTCACGCAGACGCGCAGCCGGCGGCGCATCTTCGCTCGCCGGCACGGCAGATATGGCAGCGGTTCCTTGAGTAACGCAGTCGCCCTGAGTGGCAATCAGCTCCTTGAGAGTCACCGGTACGCCGTCGAGGCCGCCGCGCGGCGCGCCCCGGCTCCAGCGTTCGCTCGACGCTCGTGCCTGCTCGCGTATGCGCTGCGGATCGAACGCACACAGCGCTGCGATGCTCGGCTCCCAGCGTTCGATGTGGGCCAGCAGGTGATCGAAATACTCCAGCGGCGACAACTGGCGGCGGGCGTACAGGTCGAGCAATTGCGTCGCCGATAAATCGTGTAATTCCATCATCTATAGCCATCCGTGCCAGAGCCGTGGTGCGTAACTGCTTCGCTTGCCTTAGCGTTCCGGGACCAGCGCCGGCCGCGTCCAGGCCGGCTCGTGCCGACCGAAACACAGGGCGCAGCCAACCCCCACAGCGCCCATCACCGCCGCATAAGCCACGCACACCCACGGGCTCCACGGCATCAGGGCGATGAGCAGCAGCGGCGTGGTGCTCGCCCACAGTGCGTAGGCGATGTTGTAGGTAAACGAAATGCCCGAGACGCGGATGTGCGCGGGAAACAGGCTGACCATCACCGACGGAACCGCGCCGACCACGCCGCAGCTCAACCCGGCCAGCGCGTAAGCCAGCCCGAGCCAGGCGCCGCCACTGATCAGGCAGCCATAAAGCAGTGCGATGCCGACCGGCAGCAATACGCTGTACAGCTTGACCGTACGCCAGGCGCCGATGCGATCGACGATCAGCCCGGCGATCACGCAGCCGATGTTGAGAAAAACGATGCCCAGACTACTTAGGGCAAAGGTGTGGCCGGGCGTCATGCCGAAACTTTTCTGCATGACGGTTGGCGTGATCACCACCAGTACCACCACGGCCGATGTCAGCACGCAGGTCAGGATGAACGCTGGCAGCAAAGTCTTGCGGTGTTCGCGCAGCACGGTGCGCAACGGCAGTTCGGCGTCCGCCGCACGGCGTGCCTGCAATGCCACGAAAACCGGTGTCTCGTTCAACCAGCGGCGCAGCCAGACGCCGATAACGCCGAACACCCCGCCCAGTAAAAACGGCAGGCGCCAGGCGTAATCGAGAATCTCCGCCGGGGTAAACACTTGCGCCAGCAGGGTCGCCGTCAGCGCGCCGAGCAGATAACCAAAGGTCAATCCGGCCTGAAGGAACCCCAGCGCATAACCACGATGCCCGGCTGGGGCATGCTCGGCCACGAACACCCAGGCGCTGGGCACTTCGCCGCCCACGGCGGCGCCTTGCAGGACCCGCAACAGCAGCAACAACAGCGGTGCGAAATAGCCGATCTGGGCGTAGGTCGGCATGATGCCGATCACCAGGCAAGGCACCGCCATCATCAGGATGCTCAGGCTGAATACCCGTTTACGGCCCGACTGATCGGCGAAATGCGCCATCAGGATTCCGCCCAGCGGGCGCGCCAGATAGCCGGTGACAAAAATGCCGAAGCTTTGCAGCAGGCGCAGCCACTCCGGCATGTCTGGCGGAAAGAACAGTTGGCTGAGGGTCAGGGCAAAAAACACAAAGATGATGAAGTCATAGATTTCCAGGGCACCGCCAAGGGCGGCAAGGCCCAGGGTCTTGTAGTCGGACCGGGAAAATCGGTGAGGGGGCGAGACATTAAGAGCAGTCATGGATGAGCTCTGAATAGGTCAGTAAAGGAGCGACACCGGCGCACGAAGCGCCCTTGCGAATCGGCTTGCTCCTGCGCCACCTGATCAGTTTCAACAGCGCGGTATCGTCTATGCAAACGCAACGCCGGACAACAAAACCCAAGCTCTGTGCTGCTTTTTAGAGGAAATCTGTACATTGAGTTTTCGCTTGTTTAAACAATAATCAGGCCCTCCCTAATCCCCGGATATTTGGCCAATCATGGAAGAAATCACCAGTAACTTCGCCGATTTTGCGCATCCAGACACAGAGTCCATTGCCATCATCCGAGGCCGCGTCCTACAAGCCTTGCAACACTATCTGCTGGAACGCGACTTCAAACAGCTGATGCCGATCCTGATGTCGCCGATCACCGATCCGTTGAACCATGCGGTGTATCCGGCAGAGATCCAGTACGAACAACGGCGCCTGAAACTGACGGCGAGCATGATCTTTCACAAGCAGTTGGCGCTGACTGCCAAGGGCCACGACAAGATCTTCATCGTCGCGCCGAACATTCGCCTGGAGAAGGCCGAAATCAAGGACTCGGAAAACCACTTGCTGGAATTTTCCCAGTTCGATTTCGAGATCCGCGATGGCGACATGCACCAGGTCATGGCGCTGATCGAAGGCCTGATCAAGCATGTCTTCAGCGAGGTCAACCAGCATTGCGCTGGCGAGCTGAAGCAATTGGGTCGGCAACTGCCGCACTTTGCCACGGCTTTCCCGATCTACAGTTCCGACGAACTGCGCGCCGAGCATGGCGACGACTTCGAAAAAATCATGTCGGCGCAAGCGCACACGCCGTTCTTCGTCACCAACTACCGCCGCGAGTTCTACGACCGCGAGACCCCGGGCAAGCGCGGTACGTACAACAACTATGACCTGATCTATCCCGATGGCTATGGCGAAGCCTTGTCGGGTGCCGAGCGCGAGTTCGAATACGAGCAGATCGTCTACCGCATGAACGAGCTGTCGATGGACTTGCAGCCGTTTGCCAACTACCTGGAAGTGGCTCGCCGTGGCTTGCTGCACCCGAGCGCCGGCGGCGGTCTGGGCATCGAGCGCCTGCTCAAGTTCATTTGCGGCAAGCGGCGCATCCGCGACGTCGCGCTGTTCGACCGCACCGTCGGTACCAGCTTCCTGTTCTGATCCGCATCTGAATCGCAACGCCTGCCCCGCTTCGGCGGTGGCCGGCTGCGCCATGGAGAAACACTATGCCTGCACTGCGCATTCACTGGTGCTCACCGCTCGATAGCGGTCAGCAAAAGGCTTCGGAAAAATACAACACCGGTGCCCTCGATTTCGCTGGCATCGTCGACTTTGCCCAGGAAGCCGATGAGTTGGGCATCGACTCGCTGCTGATGGGAATCAGCTACCACATGCCCGATCCGTTGCCGATGATCGGCGCGCTGGTGCGTGAAACCGAGCGGGTCAAATTCATCCTTGCCTACCGTCCCGGCCTGCTGCCGCCGACGCTGTTCACCCAGATCGTCAACACCGTTTCCTGGATGTCCGACAAGCGCATTGCGCTGAACCTGGTGGCCGGTATCTCGCCGGATGAACAAGCTTATTACGGCGACTTCGTTGCCCACGACGGTCGCTATGAACGTACCGGCGAATTCCTCGACATCCTGCATCGGTTCTGGAAAGGCGAATCGCCGCTGACTTACCACGGCGCCCACTACCGCATCGAAAAAGCCCAGTTGGGCCTGCCCTTCAAAGATGCCGAGCGGCCGCGCATTTACCTCAGCGGCGCCTCGGACATTGCCCAGCAAATCGCTATCGCGCACAGCGATTGCTGGCTGCGTTACGGCGATACCCCCGAGGGGATTGCCGAGGCCAGCCGCACCGTGTTGCAGGCAGGTTGCTCGGTGGGCATCCGCATGCACGTACTGGCCCGCGAAACCCGTGAAGAAGCGCTGGCCGCCGTCGAAAGCATGATGGAAAACCCCGACGAGCAGCACCGTGAATGGGTCCGCGAATTTGTCGGGCGCTGCGATTCCCAAGCGGTGAAGACCTCGTTCCAACTGGCGGAAAAAGCTCAGCACGACTGGCTGTCGCCGATGCTCTGGTCGGGCGCGGTAGCTTATCGCGGCGGCCCGGCACTGTGCGTGGTCGGCAGTTATCAGGAAGTCGCCGAGTACCTGTTCGAGTACAAAAAGGTTGGCGTCAGCGAGTTCATTTTCTCCGGCTGGCCGACCCGCGATGAAATGCGCCGGTTCTGCAAGTACGTGCTGCCTTACCTGCGCGAGCTGGAAACGGTGTGGGATCGCGATCATGCCTGAGGTCAGCGCCGATGCCCGGCGCAGGGCGATTCGCCTGTTCGGTGCCGGACTGTTATGCGCCTTGCTGGCAGAACAGACCGTGCTGTTTGCCGTTCCGTTGATGATTTTTCAACTGACCGGCAACGTGCGCTATTCCGGCATCGCCTTCGCGCTTGAATGGCTGCCGGCGCTGATCGCCTACCCGTTTGCCGGGTTACTCGCCGACCGCTTTGGCGGCCGCTTGTTGTTCCGCGCAGCCAACACGGCCCGCGGACTGAGCCTGGGCGTCACCTTGTGGATTTGCTGGTTTGCGCCGCAATGGACGATCTGGGCGCTGATCGGAAACGGCATCGTGCTGTCGGTGCTGATGGCTCCGGTGCGCATGGCGGTGGAGAAAAGCGTACCGCTGATCGCTGGCCCCGAGCGCCTCGCCCATTGTCAGTCGCTGGTGCAGAACATGGAGCTGCTGGCGATGGCGCTCGGCCCGGCACTCGCGGCCGGGTTGGCGATGTACACCGACAAGCGCTGGTTGTTGGGCCTCGCCGCGATGGCGCTGTTCGGCGCCGCGTTGTGCTGGAGAAACCTGCCGACGGCGCGAACCCCGGCCAGCGGTGCGGGCAGCGTGCTCAAGGATCTGGCTCTGGGCTGGCGACTGTTGCTCGGCAACCGGCCGGTGCTGACGCTGGCCGGCCTGAACTTCACCATCAACCTGGCCTTTGCCGCGGTACTGAGCGCCAACGCGTTTGTCATCAGCGGAGTCTTCAGCGCTGCCGACGGCGTGTTCGGTCTGATGAACGCCGGGGCCGGCGCCCTCGGCCTGCTGAATTTCATTCTGGTGCCGCGCCTGCTGGCCCGGCTGTCGATCTATCGACTGGGCGCGCTGGGCTTCGCCTTGCTGTGCCTGGGCCTGATCTGCATGGGCGTGGCCAACGGCGTGGTGCTGTATGCCCTGAGCTTTCTGCTGGCGATGGCCGGGTGTGCGTGGTTCAACGTGTTCAATCGCACGCAGCGGATCAAAGCCATCGACAAAGCCCATCTGGGCAAAGTCATGGGGCCGTTTTACCTGGTCAATCTGCTGTCCTATCCGCTGGGCGGTCTGCTCACCGCCAGCGTCGGCCACGTCTACGGCCCGCAGGTGCTGATTCTGGTGTTGGCGCTGGTGCTGACCGTGCCTGGCACTCTGCTGTTCATCCTGACCACCCGACGCTTCCAGTTGGCGCTGGGTGGCCCGTCGCTCGCCATGGAGGCGTCCCAATGAAAGTCCTGCCGCACTGCCTGCTCGCTACCGTCGAGTCCGACTCGCACATGTGGAACCTGGTGTACTTGCAATTGTGGCTCGGCGAACACGGCTTGCAGGTGAAAAACCTGGGCAGTTGCACGCCGATCGACGCCGTACTCGGCGCGCTTGAACAGCGTCGCAGCGACCTGCTGGTGATCAGCAGCGTCAATGGCCATGGGTATTCGCAAGGCCTGGAACTGATTCGTCAGGTGCGCCAGCGGTATCCCCGGCTGCGCTGTGTGATCGGCGGCAAGCTGACCACTTCCGAGGCGCAAACCCTGGCGGTGCGCCGGGCGTTGATCGACGCCGGCTACAACCAGGTGTTCGTCGGCGCCGATGCGATCGAGGCATTCAGCGCGTACCTGAGCGCCCTGCCCACGCAACCCGACGCCGAACCTGCACCTGCCCTCTGTGCGCCGTCCTGGGGCTGATCCCCGACCGCCGCCGACTTCGCCCATTCAAGGATCACTACGATGCACATCGTTATCGTCAACCGCTGGCCGCGTTTTCATGATGAGCGCCGCTGGGACAATGAACTGACTCGCTACGAGGCGTTCTTCGATCATCAACAGCACCGCATCAGTTACGTGGTCGATGCGCCCGGCGCCCAGGGCGTGCTCGCCCCGGCGCAGCAGATTGCCCATCAGGTGCAGGTCGAGGACGTCAATCAATACGAGCAATTGCTGGGAGCAGTCCAAGAGGTCATCGCGCGTGTCGGGCCGGTCGACCAGTTGATCGCGCTGTCCGAGTTCACCCTGGAAATTGCCGCGCGGGTACGCCAGGCCCTGAATATCCCGGGAGACGGGCCGGATGAAGTGGCGGTCTACCGCGACAAGGCGCGCATGAAGGAAATCCTTCAGGCTCAGGGTCTGCCGGTGCCGGCGTTTGCCCGCTGCCAATCGGTCGAGCAGGCCCTGCACTTTGCCGGCGAGATCGGGTTTCCGCTGATCCTCAAACCGGTCGATGGTGCCGCGAGCATGGGCGTGGAAAAAGTCGAGAACGAAGCCGACCTGCGCCGTCTGCTCGCCACCCTCGACCTCAGCCGTTATGAGATCGAAGCCTTCATGCATGGCCAGACCTACCACATCGACGGCTTTGCCGATGTCGACGGCAGCGTGCCGTTTCAAGTGATATCGCGCTACATCAACAGTTGTCTGGATTTCGCCAAGGCCCAGCCTTTGGGCTCGGTCATCGTTCAGGCATCGCCCCTGCGCAAACGCATCGAAGCGTTCAGCCAACAGATCCTGCGCGCCTTGAGCCTGCGCTGTACCGCGTTCCACCTGGAGATTTTCGTCGAGCCGGACGAGTCACTGGTGTTCCTCGAAATCGGCGCGCGGGTTGGCGGCAGTGAAGTGCCGCACCTGATCAACAAGGTATTCGGGGTCAATCTTTACGAACACTGGCTGCGCCGCCTCGCAGGCGAAAAGGTGCCCGTGCCCGCCATCGACGACGATCCGAGTGGCGGCTGGCTGGTCATTCCCAAACCCGCACAGCTGCCTTGCCGCGTGGTGAAGGCGCAATCACTGCGCGAAGCATTGCCCAACCTGTGGCGCGAGCTGTTGCCCCAACCGGGAGAAATCCTTGAGGCCGGCGGCAGTTACGACGCCCTGCACAGCGGCCGCTTCATTTTTGTCGGCGGCAGCGAAGTCGCGACTGAGCGCGATATCCGCCACACCACCCAGACGTACCAATTCCAGGCTGAAGCGCTATGAACGCCATTCAATTGCAAGCCAGTCACGACGAACCGTTGCTGGGCGAACTCAATCGTTATCTGAAGGCCGACGAACGTCGCGCCGTCGCCACGATCGGCGAGCGCCTGATCGCCGCGGCAGGTGGCCTCGACCGGCTGACCGACTACAAACTGATGGTCGCCTACGGCGGTGGCAAGGACAGCTCCTACACCGTGGCCATGCTGCGCGCCACGCAGTTGCATCTGTCGGTGTTGCACGGTCGCACCTTTCAGCTGCGCATCGCCAACATGCGTCACGCCGGCGTACCGGATGCGGTAATGGCCAACATTGATCGGGTCTACCGCGCCTTGCACCTGTTCGACGATTCGCGAGTGGAAATGCTGGTGGTCGATCATCAGCAAATCCGCCCGTTCGAACGCCACCTGCCGTTCCCTGACAATGTGCAGGCGATGAACCGTTTTGACGTGTTGATGAACGGCCACCGTACCGCTGGCGACGGCCGACCGACCTTCTGCAACAGCTGCAACCTGGCCGTGGCCGATTTTTATGGACGCGCAGCGTGGTGGCAAGGCGGGGTCGACGCGGTCGTCACCGGCGACTCGCGCAAGGAACAGAAACACTACTTCACCTGGATCATGCGTCTGGCGCAGCGCCTGGGCCTGAACGTCGACGAGTGTCGCCGCCAGGGTTTTCGCGGACTGCTGCAAGCGCTCGATGGCGTGGCCCAGAGCTATTTCATCGAGCTGTTCGGCGAAGGCTTCGACCAGCAGCGCGAGGAGCGTCGCGTCGCCTGCGGCGATGAGCATGCCGACCCGGCGTTCGTCAGTATTTACGATCTGGTCAGCTACAAAGTCGAGGATCACTGGGAACTGATCACCGAATTTCTCGATTTCCGCTTCGAAGAGCTGGCGTTCAGTTTCACCGAATCGGACTGCGCCAACCCAATGCTGATGGCGCACTTTCGCGGGCTTAAAGCCGAGTACGTACAAGGCCGCCGCTACAACCAGGGGATTGCCGAATATCTCGAACTGGCGCAGGCGCTGATGCGCAAAAAAGAAATGCCCCAGCGCCTGATCGATCTGGCCATGGCTGCGTATGCCGACGAACAGGGCATGCAAGCCCGTCGCACACTTGCCGCGCGCTTTGCCGAGCAGGCCTTCGGGCTGGATGAGGCGCAACTGGTCTGCATGCAGTTTGCCCCGTTCGTCGACCGCGGCCGCGAGCTGTCGAGTTTTCTAGGACTTTGCCACCCGCAGCAGTTGGGCAACATCGATGTGCTGCACCAGATCCTCGCCGGCGAACACAACGAACCGGGCCTCAGCCAGTGGCTGAGCCAGGTCAGCGGTCTGCCGTTGCCGGCGTTGCGCAGCTTGTATGCGCACCAACGGATCGACTTCGACAGCGATGCCACGCTGATCGCCCGGGTCCGTGCCGGCGATCCGCATAAGGGCCGCATCAGTCGCTACGACCCGGCCACCGGTGAAACCGTGGTCGAACTGGTCTCGGGGCGCTAGGCATGACCACGTCTCGCGGCGGCTATTTTGAGCAGTTCATCGAGCGTGCCCGTGCCCGCGGCGAACTGGTGGTGCAACCGCGCATGGGCTTTGGCACCCTTCAGCAGATGCGCGCCGGGCTGGCCAGTGTCGCCGACCTGCCCTGCGCGGCCATCGGCACCATCACCCTGGACAGCTACACCCGCGTCGGCGATTACCAAAGCGCCTTGCAGTGTCTCAACAGTGCTGCGCCGATGAACGGCTTTCCGATCATCAGCCACCCGGTCGAAGCGGTGCGCAGCATGCTCGCCGGGCTGTACGGTGCGCAGTTTCCGATCCAGATCCGCCACGGCACGGCCAAACCGCAAAACGTATTCCAGCGCCTCGCAGCCCTGGGGCTGGACGCCACGGAAGGCGGCCCTGTGTCGTATTGCATGCCTTACAGCCGCTTGCCGCTGGCCGAGGCGGTCAGCGCCTGGGCCGACAGCTGCCGGTTACTGGCCGACGCGACCGAGCATGCGCACATCGAGAGTTTCGGTGGCTGCCTGCTCGGGCAGCTGTGCCCGCCGTCGCTGCTGGTCGCCATGACCCTGCTCGAAGCGCTGTTCTTCCGCCAGCACGGGATTCGCAGTGTTTCGCTCAGCTACGCCCAGGGCACTTCGCTGGAGCAGGACTTCGGCGCGTTGCAGGCATTACGCGAATTGGCCGCCGACTATCTGGACGGTGCCCACTGGCATGTCGTGGTGTATTCCTACATGGGCGTCTTTCCGACCACACAGCACGGCGCCCGCCGTTTGATTGGCGACAGCGCGCGCCTGACTCAGGCCGCCGGTTGCGAACGGCTGATCGTCAAGACCGTCGCCGAATCGCGGCAAATCCCCAGTGTCGACGACAACCTCGACGCCTTGCGCATGGCGGCCGAAGCGGCGGCCGGGGAGCTGCCAACGATGGGCGCGGGCGGCGCTGGCTATTACGAGCAAACCCTCTTCGAAGCGCGACGACTGGTGGAAACCGTGCTGGATCTGCATGCCAACATTGGTCTGGCGCTGATTCAGGCGTTCGCTCGCGGCTTGCTCGACATCCCTTATTGCCTGCATCCGGACAACCCCGGACGCGCCACCACCCGCATCGACGACCGCGGCGCGCTGCGCTGGGGCAATACCGGCGGCCTGCCGTTGCCGCGTGGCAGCGGCGGGTCGCTGAACGGCCCCGGCGTCAGTTCCAGCGAACTGTTTCAGATGTTGCATTACACGGTAAATCGTTATGACCAACCCTTGCATTGATTCCAGCCTCGCGCCGTTCATTCTGGTCGACGCGTATTCCACGGGTGCCCTGTTGGCCCGTGCACTGGCCGGCGAGCGGCGCTTGCTGCATGTACGCTCCCGCGCGCAGATGCCGGCGGCGTTTGCCGCAAGTTGCCCGACGGAGCTGTTCGTCGCCGATTACAGCGTCGCCGACGAAAGCCTGGAAGCGCTGATTGCCAGGCTCGCCGCGCACCAGCCGGCGGCGGTGTTGACCGGCAGTGAATTTGGCGTCGAGCTGGCCGATTTGCTCGCCGCCCGCCTCGGCCTGCCCGGCAATGACCCGGCGACATCGGCGGCCCGCCGCGACAAATCGCTGATGGCCGAGCAGGTCGCTCAGGCCGGACTGCCGGTGGCGGCGCAATTGCGCACCCGCTCGATGGCCGAGGCGCTCGCCTGGTTCAAGGCGCGTGGCGGCGCCAGCGTCGTCGCCAAGCCGCTGGACAGTGCTGGCTCCGACAACGTGTTCATCTGCCACGACGCGCTGGAGTTGCAGGCCGCCGTCGAAACGATTCTCGGGTCGACCAACCTGATGATGCTCGACAACCAGGCGCTGCTGTTGCAGGAATACCTGAGCGGCGACGAGTACGTGATCAACAGCGTCAGTCATGAGGGCGAGCACTGGATTACGGACGTATGGAAAAGCTCGAAAACCTTCGCTGCTGATGGTCGCAAGATCTATGACTGCGAGGACCTGCTGCCAGCCGACGCCTCGCAATTGCCACAGCTGATCGAATACGTGCAGGGCGTACTCGACGCACTGGGCATCGTCCATGGCCCGGCGCACACCGAGTTGATTCTGACCGCCGACGGCCCGCGTCTGCTGGAAACCGGCGCGCGGCTTTCCGGGCTGGCCTGCCCCCCCGCCCTGCAAGCGGCGACCGGTAACGATCAGGTCGCGCTGACCTGTCTGAGCTATCTGACGCCTGCGCATCTGGTCCAATGGCCCAAGCGCTATCGGCTGCTGCAACACGCCAGGTGCCTGAACCTGATCGCCCATCGCTCGGGTCTGTTTGCGCAGGACCAGGCACGCCAACGCCTGGAAACCCTGGCGAGTTTTCATAACGTCAGATTCCGCCACGCCGAGGGGGCAGCGATTACGCCCACCATTGACCTGAACAGTTCACCCGGCGCGGTGTTTCTGTTGCACCCGCTGTCCGCGCGTATCGAGGCCGATCACGCCGCGTGGCGAGGCTGGGAACGCGACTGGTTGTAACCACAGACAACCCCGCCAACGGGGCTTGAAAAGGAAAGAGAGCATGAGCCTGCATACCCGAACCAAACGACTGAGCGTGCCGCAATTGGTCGCCATGAAGGGACAACAGAAAATCGTCTCCCTGACCGCCTACACCAGCCATATGGCGAAGTTGATGGACCCGATCGTCGATTTCATCCTGGTCGGCGATTCCACCGCCATGGTCGGTTACGGCCGCACGTCGACCCTGGACATGAGCCTGGATGAAATCATTGCGCACACCCGCGCGGTGGTCAGCAGTACGCGCCTGGCGTGTGTGATTGCCGACATGCCCTTCGGCAGTTATCAGGAGTCGCCGCAACAGGCCTACCGTAACTGTGCGCAGGTGCTGGCACGGACCGGCTGCGACGCGATCAAGCTGGAAGGCGGCGCCGTGCTGGCCGAAACCGTGGAGTTTCTGGTCAAGCGCGGCATCCCGGTGATGGCGCATATCGGCCTGATGCCGCAATACGTTCACACCATGGGCGGTTTCAAGGCACAGGGCATGAACGAAACGGCGGCGCAGGCGATTGAAGCCGATGCGCGCGCGCACCTTGCCGCCGGCGCTTTCAGCCTGCTGCTCGAAGGCGTTGCCGAAGGTGTCGCGCGGCGGGTGACCGAGCTGTCGCCAATGCCGACCATTGGCATTGGCGCCTCGCCGTCATGCGACGGCCAGGTGCTGGTGACCGAGGACATGCTGGGCCTGGGCGGGGACCACGTGCCACGTTTCGTCAAACAGTACGCCGATGTCGGCGCGCTGATCACTCAGGCCTGCGACGCCTTTGCCACGCAAGTGCGCGAGGGCACGTTCCCCGAGGCCCGGCACTGCTATGGCGTCGACTGAGCGGCGGACACGGCGCTCTCATCGTGAATCGCCTGAGTCAGCATCTTCAATGCGTGGGCAATGTCCTTGCTCCAGTCGAGGGTGTAGCTCAGGCGCAGGTGATGCTGCCATGCGCCCTGCTGACTGAATATCTCGCCGGGCGCAATCACGATGCGTTTGGCCAACAGACGCTCGAACACCCGGCGCATGTTCACTGGCCGCGTCGCTTCGACCCAGAATGCGGCGCCGCCCAGCGGGGCGACGATGCGCAACTGGCCGTCGGTGTGTTCGTGCAGCATTTCCTGCATACGCTGCATGCGGCCGACCAACAGACTGCGCAACATTTGCGTGTGCTGATCGATCCGGCGCGTGGTGTACAAGCGCGCGATCGCCTTTTGCCGGATCGGCGACAAGCGGAACGCCCGCTCAAGAAACAGCCGATGCAGTTCGGGCCCCTGGAACCGGCTCAACACATAGCCGTAGGGGGCTTCCGAACCGATGATCTTGTCGAAGGTGGAAAACACCACCAGACGCTCGGGGTCGGCAAAATCACGGTAGCGCGTGGCGCCTGGCGCGAAACAGAACTCGCCGTAGCTGTCGTTTTCAAACAGCCAGATGCGCCGTTCCGCCAGCCAGCGGCAGATCAGTTTCTTGTCCTCGCCCGGCATCAGGCTGCCATGGGGAATATTCACCGTCGACGACAGCACCGCCACGCTGATCGTCTCGCGCTGCAACAACAGCTGCAGTTGCGGCAAGTCAAAGCGCCCATCATCGCCCAACGGCAGTTCAATGACGCGGATCCGCGCGGCCTGCAACTGGCGCAGAATCGCCCAGGAACACGGCGACTCCACCAGCGCCACGGTGCCGGTCAGTTGCAGCGCTTCGAGGGATAACTCCAGCACGCTGCGCAGGTCCGAGCCGATGTACACGTGCTCGGCGCGCCAGTAGCAGCGCGTCGAGCGGGTGTAGCGATCCGCCAGAACGCTGCGCAACTCGGTCTCGCCAAAGGGCTGATACAGCGGCGCGTGGGAACGTGGGTACTGGCGCGTCAATTCGCGCTCGGTCATCAGCAGCGGGTTTTCCAGCGACAGCAGCATCGCCGGTGCATCGCTGCTCAGCGCCAGCATGCCGGGCTGCCGGGCACTGGCGAAAACGCTGTCGAGCAGGTTCGGCGAGCCCTCGCTGACCAGCGCCGAAGGCATGGCCCGGGTGTAATATCCGAGCTTGGGGCGCGCATAGATCCGCCCCTGATCCTCGAGCAGGGAGTAGGCATATTTGGTCGTGGAGACTGACACGTTCAAACGCTGCGCCAATTGCCGCAGCGACGGCAGTTTCTGCTCGCCTTCGGGATGGGCGGCTTCGATCAGTTCGACGAGATAGCGATAAACAGCCTGGTAGGCAAATGTCGAATCTTTACTTGGGTTCATGCTCAATCGCTTCAAATCCTGGTGCGTTAGGTACTGCGCCCGCCCGTCGAGGTCAAAACCTCGAGGCCAGCGCTTGCACTCGGCCATCCATGCCAACGCTCGGGCATCGTATCGATACCGTCGGGCAAAAGCGTCATCAGCAATGGGCGTTTTCAGTCGTCACGCCACGTGCCGGGAGTGATCGGCACGGCGTTCTCCATGAACATGCGTCGCTAGCCTGGCACCCGACATCTTCAGCAGTCCGGGTGACAAATTCCAGCGTTCAGGGTTGAACCGTTGCAAAGGGTAGCGCACATCGCCATCGGCGCGATGCGATGGCGACCGTGGCCGCACCCGGGAAGGCGCCAGGCGCGTGTCGACGCACCTGGCGAGTGCTCGCGGTCATCGAGCAAATGCAATCTCACCGCACGGGCCACAGGCCGCACGCGGTGTGGTCAGCCAATCAGCGGTGATAACGCCGCACCGCACTGCTGTTGCGCAGCACATGGCCTTTGATTTTTTCCATCAGCTCGGCGCGGGTCAACCCGGCCGGCAAGGCGTCGGGGGCCAGATCCAGCGCGTAGATCTGGATGATGTAATGGTGCGCGCTGTCGCCCACCGGCGGGCACGGCCCCATGTAATGAGTATTGCCCTTGCTGTTGGTGCCGCCGACACCTTCGAGGCTGGATTTTGCACCGACACCGGCCGCAATCTGGCGCGTGCCGGCTTTGATGCCGTAGTGAATCCAGTGATCGACGCCCAGGCCTTTCTGGCCGTCCGGGTCGTGCATGACGATCGCGTAGCTCTGGGTGCCGGCAGGACCTGCGTTCCAGCTCAGCGCCGGCGACTGGTTCTTGCCGCCGCAACCGGGCGCATCGCTGGCCGCCGCCGAGGTGAACAGGCGGTTATCGGACACGCCCGGGATGCTGAGGGTGAAACGCTCCTGGGCCTGCGCCGGGAACTGCACGCAAAGGGCGACGGCAACGGCCGCCAGCCAAGGGTTGAGAGAGGTCAATCGGGTCATTTCCGGGAGCACCTTTGTGCAGTGGGGCCGTCGTCGGCCTGCAAACTATAGCGGTACCGTTCGTGCCGTGGCAGTGGCAAATGGCTGAACCTCGCGCAGCCACGCAAACTCACAAGAGAAATTGCCTGCGAGGAAGCCAACGATGTCCCTGCACCGTGTCGCCCGTTTCACCGATGTCCCGCAAGACCGTGGCCTGCAAGTCGAAATCGGCGACTGCAAGATCGTTCTGTTGCGTGCCAACGGCCAGTTACGTGCGTTTCAGGGCCTCTGTCCCCATGCCGGGGCGCCGCTGGCGGAAGGCGCGCTGTGTCATGGAAGGCTGATCTGCCCTTGGCACAAAGCCGCATTCCGCGCCGAGGACGGCGGCCTGTGCGAGCCGCCGTCGCTCGACAGCCTCAAGCGTTATCCTTTGGAGTTGCGCGGCGATGACGTCTGGGTCGATGACCAGTCCCTGCCCGATCCACACACCCCGCCGGCTGACGATCCGCGCACCTTCGTGGTGGTCGGCGCGGGAGCGGCAGGCACCGCGTGCGCCGCGGCCCTGCGGGAGAAAGGTTTTGGCGGGCGCATCGTGTTGATCGACGGCGAAGCGGATCCCGGCTACGACCGCACGGCACTGAGCAAATTCGTTCTCGCCGGGCAGATGTCGCCGAAAGAAGTCCCGCACCTGCGCGAAGAGGCGTTCTATCAAGCGCAGCGCATCGAACGGCTGCAAGGCGAAGTCAGCGCACTCGACGCGCAAGACAAAATCCTTAAGCTGAACAACGGCGGCACGCTGCGTTACGACGCCGCCGTGCTCGCCACCGGCGGCGCGCCCAATGCGCTGCAACTGCCCGGCGCCGAGCTGGCCAACGTCTTCGTTCTGCGCTCCAAGGCCCACGCCGAACAGCTCATGAATGCCGCCAGGCCTGGCCAACGCGCAGTGATCATCGGCGACAGTTTCATCGCCCTCGAATGTGCTTCGGCCCTGCGCCAGCACGGCCTCGACGTCACGGTGCTGGCGCGGCATGCAACGCCTTTCGCCGCGCAATTTGGCGAAGCGGTGGGTCAAGCGATTCGCGCATTGCACGAAGAGCACGGCGTGAAGTTCATCATCGGCCATGAAACCACGCAAATCCTCGGCGAGGACAAGGTCGAGGCGGTGTTGCTGGACAACGGGCTGCGGCTTGCCGCGGATCTGGTGCTGGCCGGTATCGGCGTTCATCCGGCCACCGAGGCATTCGCGTCGTTGCCCAAAGAAGACGACCAGTCGTTGCGCGTCGACGATGGCATGCGCGTGTGCGAAGGGCTGTGGGCCATCGGCGATATCGCCACGTTCCCGTTGGGCGGCCACCCAACACGCATCGAGCATTGGCGCCTGGCCCAGCAACACGCGCGCATCGCCGCCGCCAACATGCTCGGCGGCGAGGAACATTATCTGGATGTGCCGTTTTTCTGGACGAACCACTTCGGCAAGAACTACGACTATCTCGGACATGCCGAAGAATGGAACGAAGTCGAGTTCAGCGGCGAGCCGCAGAAACCGCCGTTCATTGGCCTGTTCGTGAACAACGGCCTCGTCGTCGCGGCGGTGGCATGTGACAAGCAACGCGCGATGGCACTGCTGGCCGAGCGGATGAAGCAACCTTTGCGGATGAAAGAGGCCTGGACGCTGATTCAGGCCTGACATTGATTCCTACAGGGCGCCGTTGTCGTATCGATCAGGCCAGCGGATTCAGCGGCTCGCGATTGTCGTCTTTCTCGGCATGCACAAAGATCACCCGCGGATACTGCAGCGGCGCCAGGGGCGGTGGCAATTGCTCCGGCTGCACTGGCCAGAAATGCGTTTCCACGTGACTGATGTCACCGTCCTGATCGTTGTGAATGGTCATCACCCCCGGCGTGCGCAGCTTCTGGAAACGCTCATCGCACAGCTTGAAGCTTTTGCTCAACCCTTGGTCGTCAATCACTGGCGATGGCAAACGGCGCTGGGCGAAGCTGCGGCTTTTTCGTTGTTGATAACGCGCCCAGCCGATCAGAATCACGGCGTTGACCAGCGCCACCCAGAGATAGACCTGCAAGGTTCCCAGCGCTTCGAACGCCGAGTTGTCGATACGCGGTCCGCCGGCGTGGGTTTCGATCAGCGGCCAGAGCCCGCGCACCAGCAAGAACAACAAGCCAATCCATGCCAGCAGGGTGAGGATGACATCGATCACCACCAGAAATGGCCGCTGACGAGTCCGGATAATTTTCATTTAATGACCTCTTCCTGGTCGTCGCCAATCGGTTTGATACCCCGGTCAGGGCTGACCCAGCGCGCGCGTTTCTGATGTTGGCCGAACAGAACCTTCGGAAAGCTGACCAAGGTAGTCAGCAGACTGACAAGCCAGAACACCAGCGGATACCAGACCACCCAGAACATGGTCTTGCCCAGGCCCGGTTCATAACGACGGTCGATGACGATGCTCACCGCGAACTGCACCAGGCAGACAAACGCCAGCAGCAAACCGGTAAACGCCGGCGGCATCAGATGATCCACGGCAATGGCGTCTGGCATCACCACGAACTTGCCCACGGCCCAGAAAATCACCGACAGCAAAAAGGTGAACGCCCAACCGGTCGAGAGGCAATATTCGAACAGCAAGGGCCACAGGTAACGGTGCCGGTACTGCCAGATGCCGCGAATGTTCTTGAACAGCACCTCGGCGCCGCCCTGGGCCCAGCGCAGACGCTGCTTCCACAGCCCGCCCAGTGTCTCGGGCATCAGAATCCAGCACAACGCGCGCGGTTCGTAGAAGATGCTCCAGTGATCCAGTTGCAGCTTCCAGCTGATGTCGATGTCTTCGGTAATCATGTCCGGGCTCCAGTAGCCCACGCGGTTCAGCGCGGTACGCCGAAACGCGACGATCACTCCCGACACGGTGAAGATCCGCCCGAACACCCGTTGGGTGCGCTTGATCAGGCCGATGATCGATGAGAACTCGCCGACCTGCACCCGCCCGACAAGCGTCGAGCGTGTGCGGATTCGCGGGTTGCCGGTCACCGCGCCAAGACGGGCGTTATCCAGCATCGGCGCGACCAGATAAGCCGCAGTATTGGGCGCCAGCAATGCGTCGCCATCGATGCACACCAGATATTCACTGCGTGCAGCAATCGCGCCCATGCGCAGGGCGACAGCCTTGCCCTGGTTTTCCGCCAGGTGCAGCACTCGCAGACGCGGGTCCTCCTTGGCCAGGGCGTCGAGCACTTCGGCCGTGTTGTCCCTGGAGCCGTCATTGATCGCGATAACTTCGATGTTCGGGTAATGCTGGGCCAGCGCCGCATGAATGGTGTCGGCGGCGTTGTCGCCTTCGTTGTAGCAAGGGATCAGGATCGAGATCAGCGGCTCGCCTTCCAGCGGCGGCGGTAAAGTGTCGTCCTTCCAGGGCCAGTGACGCTCCCAGTGCAGCCAGAAATACAGGCCACCGGCAATCCACAACCCGGACATGAACAACGGATAGAAGAACACGAAGTCCATCAGGAACTGCCCGGTGAGCAGAAAGATCAGCCCCAGTGGCACACCGAGGACAATCGCCAGAACAAGCAGGGCCAGCAGTCTATCCAGCATGTTATGGATTCCATTTGTTGGAGAGCGCAGGCCTGACGGTTTTCAGGTCCGGCAGGTTGTCGAGGAAGTTGTCCGGGTAGTAACCGAAACTGGTCGCGCCCTGACGTTTCAGACGCCCCATCCAGTCCGCCAACTGCGCGCCGTCGATGTCGGCCTGATCCTTTTGCGTCCAGTCCCGTGCCTGCAATTCGAACACCGTGCGGTTGAGCGCACCCGGACGTTGCTTGACGGTTTCCACCAGTTTTTCCAGCCATGGGCCGGACTGTTCCCGGGTCTGTTTTTCCATCAGCGGCATGGCCATCGGCGCCGTCCAGTCGTAGGTGGCGAGGAAATCATCGAGGTTCTGCGCGAACCACGCTTCGCTGTCGGGATTGAGCATCGGCTCGGCAAACAGGTTGCGCGCTGTCAGCACTTGCGGGCCGCGAATCGCGCGAACCCTGGCAGTGAGTTCGTTGGTGAAGTCGATCAGGTAACGGCTCTTGAAGCGCGTCCAGCGTTGCATCGCCGCCGGATCGTCACGCAGCGCAGCAATCGAGCCCGGCAATCCCTGAGCAGCGTAGGCCTTCAGGGCGTCAGGGCTGGCATCTTCGAAATCCGAGAGCAGCGCATCGTCGTGATAAAGGATGCCGTCGACCGAGGCCAGGCGCGCCACGTCCTCGTAGATTTCACCGACGATTCGCCGTACCTCGGGATTGAACGGCGACAGGCGTTTGTACTGGCTCGGATCCACTGACGTGACGCCGGTTTGCGGATCCCAGCGGGTCACGCGTGGCAGCTTCGAATCCAGCTCGAAACTGAGCACCGGCATCCACGCATAAACCTTCACATGCGCACGGGTGCGCAGTTGCCAGGCGACGCGGTCGAACAGATCCGCGCGCACCGGCAAGTGGCGGTTGGGGAAGTACAACGAGTGCACCAGGCCGTCGCCCTTGGGATCGGCGAAGGCTTGCAGAAATACCGTGTTGGCGCCCATGTCAGCCATGCGCTGCACCAGTTTGCCGAGGTTGATGTCCTGCTGCGCCGGGTCCGGGTCGTACACATTGTCCAGGTCGACATGCACCACGCGCATGGCCGATTCGGCCTGCACCGAGACGATGCTGTTGGCGAAATGCTCGCCGTCGGGGTCGGAGGCAACGAGGAAGCGCGGAGCGCTCATCAGGTTGTCGAGGGCATCGAGACCATCATCCAGAGTCAGGGCCATTTCATAGCCCTGTTCGCCCACCACGGCCAACGACGTGCCGTCTGCCGCACCGTATGGCCAGACCCAGACTCGCGGTCGTTTCCCGGTGGCCTTGCGGATTTTCTCCGAGATGTTGTTGACGTCGGTGCGAATCCGCGCCTGGAAGTCGGCTTCGGATTCATAGCGTTTGCTGACCGGATCGTAGCGTCGGGTCGCAGCGGCGGGCTGCAGGTTGCCCTGCGGGTTGGCGAGAATGCCTTTGTGGTTGGCATCGGTGTGCGCGGCGATTTCCACCAGCCCGGATCGGGAAATCTCACGCACCTGCTCCCAGGTCAGAAAGTCGGAACGCGCACGCGGTGTGCCGGCGAAATCCACCGGCTGGTTGAGCGGCGTGTCGACCCAACTGCCGACCGGCGCCAGCAGCGCATGCCAGTTATAGGCGCGCAGCACCGGCAATACGCGGGTGTAGAAGCTTGCATAACCGTCGTCGAAACTGAGCAGAACCGCTTTCGCCGGCAGCTGTGGACCGCCCCTGCGCGCCGCCATGATCTGATCGACCGTGACCGGCTGGTAGCCATTCTCGCGCAGCCAGGCGAGCTGCTCGATCAGGCGCTCGGTGCGCACCGCCACCACCGCCTGATCGGGGTCGCGGTCTTCGACATCGTGATAGGCGATGCCCAGCACGTGGTTTTTCGGCCACGGTTTTTCACTGGCCGGCACGGCCCGCTCGGCGGGCGGCACGAAGGCCGGGGCTTGCTGGGCGCAGGCGCTGATCAGCAGCGCTCCCAGCAAAAGGATGAAACGCGAAATCAGAGGCATCTTCAAACTCTTCTAGAAGCGGAAAGTCAGGTCGACGAGCAGACGCAGATCGGTTTCCCGATCACCGTCATAAGGGCGGTTGATCACGCTGAACAGGCCGCCCACCTCGAACACATCGTTCCAGGCATACCGTTGCCCATAGCCGAGCAGCGCCATGCCACCGGTACCGTGCTCACGCTGGCTGTACGTGCCCGCGCCGGCCTGGAATTGCTGGCTCCAGGCGGTTTCGTAGCGGTGGTAGAGCACGTGATTGACGTTGACCAGCGGCATCACGCTGAAGTCGGATTTCGGGTTGAAGTACGGCACGTCGTCGGACTTGGAGTTGTGGCTGGTGCCGACTTCCAGACCGGCGTCGACCTGCAGGTTCGGCGCGCTGTAGACACCCTCGCGGCCGGTGAGCAAAGCTTCGACGCGGTTGTTGCCGTCACTGAAGTGCGACGGGCTCACCGACAGGCGCCATTCGCGACGCTCGTTGGCGCGCCAGCGCAGAAACGCACTGCCGCCATTGGCCTTGATGTCACTGTTGAGCGCGCGCAAAGGCGTCTCGGCGGACAAATATTCGAGGCTGCCGCCGTACTGCCAGTGGTCGTTGATGTCGCGGGCAATCGCCAGGCGTGCGCCCTGTTTGTCGCCAAAGCCGTAATCGTGATTCGACACTTCGGCTTCGAGGGTCATGTCGCGGCTGCGCCGCTCCAGGCCGACCCGTTGGAAGCGGTGGTGGCCGGTGCCTTCGGCGAAATCCCCGGTGGCATAACCGGCGCCGGCAAACACGCGCCAGTCTTCATTGATCGGCGGACTGTAAAGCGTGCTCTGAATGCCGAAATCACGGCTGCCGCTGACGGCACCGGCATCGCTGCTGCCACCGCCGTTGGCCTTGCCGCCGTAGGCTTCGACGCGCAACTCGGCCATGTCATGGACTTGCCGTTCGCGGGCCAGACGCTGCACCTGCCGATTGTCCGGGTTGCGCGCCACGACGTCGTCGGTCAGCGCATCGTTCTGCCGCCATTCCTGCAGCTCCATCGCCGTGCGCGCCTGAGCGACTTCCAGACCCGCATCGCGGGGGGCCAGGCTCTCGGTTTCCTTGAGCTGGTTTTCCGCGCGGCGCGGCCATTGCCGGGCCAGGTACAGGTCTGCCTGGGCCAGACGCAACCCGAGGTTGCCCGGGGCCTGATTGACCAGGGTCTGCAAGCGCTCCTCGCCGTGGGGCAGGTCGGCACTGTAGGTGCCGGCCTGCGCCGCCAGTTGCTGGGCGTCCATCCATTCATCGTTGGGGTTGCCGATCGGCAAACCTTTGAGCTCGACGCGCGGGCGCTGGGCTTTCGCCGCGTCTTCAGCGACCTTGCGCGCCTCGTCGGCGCGGTCGCTTTCGAGCAACGCGTAATACAGCGCCGTGGTATCGACGAGCCGATCGCCTGCATCGGCGTCCGGGGCCGACAGCACCTGACGGTAGAGATCGGTGGCGGTGTCCGGCTGGCGCTGATCGAGGTAGGACGCCGCCACCCAACGCAAGGCATAGGTCGGAATCGCCACGCCTTCGGCTTGCAGTTTCTGGTACTCGGCGATGACATCGGCGGTCCGCGCCCGAGCCTTGAGCGCGCCCATGCGGTCGATGCGCCAGCGGGTCACGTCGTCATGGGCCGCGGCATCGGGTGCCCAGGTCGCGAGCAATTTGTCGTAATCGGCCAGCGCGCGGTCGGCGATTACGTAGCGTTCTTTTTCGCTGCGCGTGGCCAGCTCGGCGAGGCGCACGCGCTCGGCCGCCAGATCGCCTTCGAGACGGCGCAGGGTCACCGCATCGATCAGCCCCGGCCGCTGTCGGGCCAGACGCAGCGCCGGTTCCGGCAGACGGGCCTTTTGCAGGGCAACCACGTATTCGCGGGCCACTTCCGGTTTGTTGCCGGCGCGGATAAACGCCTGATCGAATTCGAACAGCGCGTCGTACTGTTTGCCGGCGCGACCGAGGGCATAGCCCAGGGCGAGGCGGCGGGAAGGGTCATCAGGTTTCGCCGCCACCAGCGCCTTGGCCCGCGTCACGGCTTCGTCGGGTTTGCCGGCGTCGGCCTGAGTCAGCGCCAGACCCAGTTGCAGGTCGGCGTTGTCCGGTTCCCGTGCCAGGGCCTTGTTGTAAACCTCAGTGGCCTGATCCCAACGCTTGAGATTGCGATAGGCGCGGGCGGTGGCGGTCAGTGCCTGCACCGGCAAGACGCGGTCGCGGCCCTGGGTTTCATAGACCTTGATGACTTCGGCGTCGAACCCCGCCCAACTGGCGATTTGCAGGTGATCGCTGATCTGACCGTCGCTCGCCTGCCCCGGCGGCACCTGGCGCAATACCGTCAGCGCCGGCGTGTAATGCCCGGCACGGGCATCGCGGACCATTTCGTCGTAGGGCGTGTCGGCCAGCGCCAGCAACGGCCAGAGCAACTGGCTGCACAGGGCGACCCGGAACAAAGGGCGCAAACCACGATGTAATACAGGCACATCAATACGCGGCATTCGTCAGCATCCTTACATGGCCAGCCGGGTCACAATGCCCTCCTTGCCCATTCGTAACGGCGGCCGCGATGTGCAATCCACGGCCAGGCTTTAAAGCCGGGCAATCTTGCACGCAAGCGTAGTCGAAAATTCACAACACAATAATTGTTCAGAATCCTGCGGGCGGTTCAGCGAGGTCAGCGAAAACCGCGATGGCGGACAGCAAAACGCCCGGCGCCTGTCAAACAGGGGCCGGGCGTCTTGATGACACGCGGTGGGGTTACTGCACTTGGGTGACGCCAGCGAACTTGCTCATCAGGAAGCTGACAAACTGCTCCACGGTCATCTTCTGGCCGTTGAATTCAACCTGATTCGCCGCGTAATGCAGCTTGGTCACGACGTTGGTGCCGTCGGCGACTGCCAATTGCGAACCGACCGCCATGCCAGCGAACATATCGGCCGCTTCCTTGGACTGGTCGACGATGGCTTTGGCGTCAGTCTGGCCATCGAGTTGTGCCTGCACGCTGAGCAGATCGACCAGCATCGGCTTCGACACCTGGACGTTGAGGTCAAGCAGTGCGATCAGTTGCTTGCCTAGCTGATCCGGCGGCAGATCCATGGATTGCGGCTTGGTCAGGTCAATCACGAGATTGGCGCGGCTCTCGCCGTTGGCGGTGTTGAACGACAGGTTCTCCAGCGCAAACTGAGGCCCGGCGGCCAGCAGCTTCTGCAAATCGGCTTTGACTTGGGCGTTCTCAGCTTCGGTCAGATTCAGCTCCGGCGCCGGCAGGCCTGCTGCTTCGGCCTCGGCCGCAGCTTTTTCGTACGGCTGCAGTTTGGTCTGGTAGATCTGCATCAGCGACATCGTCGAGGCGATGTCGAGGTTTTTCAGGCTCATGGCCATGGCGGCCGAACCGATCTTCTTGTCGTTGAGCGTCACTTCGCCGATTTTGTAGTCGGCGCGGCCGGCGGCGTTGCTGCCGCTTTCTTCGGTGCGGTTCTTCATTTCGAAGTTCTTCACCCCAAGCACCGATTGCTTGGCGCCGAACGTGGTTTTGCTGCTGGTCACTTCCAGGGTGTTTTCGCCGGTGTAGTAGCCGAAGCTGCTCTTGGCCAGGTTGCTGGCCAGGGTCAGGCCATTGAGTTCGAGCTGGACCGGCGTCTGGTCTTCGGCCACGGTCACCAGCTTCAGGTTGTCCATGTAGCCGTCAGCCTTGACCTTTTGCGCCTGAGCGCTGGCGGCGATGTCCATGGTCAGGCCAGAAAATTTCAGGCTCGACTGCTCATCTAGTGCGGTTTCGAACGGCAGCAGGTTGAGGGTGCTGGTGGTCGATTCGTCGTAGCCGATGTTGGTCACACCCTTGAGCGGCGCGGCGCCCTTGGTCGCGGCGAACCATTTTTCGGTGGTCGGGCTCTTTTCCAGTTCGTAGTTGCTGGTGGCCATGACCGGTAGCCATTTCAGAGAGATCAGGCGCGAGAATGGCAGCGGGCCGTGCTCGATGCGGTCGGTAAACAGCAGTTCGACCGGCGCGTCGCCGAACATTTCGCCTTCGCCCTTCAGGCGATAGTGCGCGGTGCTGGTGAACGTGTGGCGGTCCAGCGACACCAGCTCCAGCGAGGCACTGCCGTTGGAGCCGGCCATGGCGCTCTGCAGTTCCTTGTTGGCGTTGCCGACGGCGTTGTTCAGCACCCCTTCGATCTTGGTCCCGGTGTACCAGGCCCCGCCTGCGCTGATCGCGCCGATGGCAACAACAATTCCGAGAAGCACGCCTGCTGATTTATTCATGAATGACCTGATCGATTTCCGTGGCTGTGAATGGGGTCGTCTTCCTTGAACCCGGGATCGGGTCGCGGCTCGACTGTGCGCAATTGAGCGGTGGAGATTAGCACCGGGCGCGGGAGACGGCCCAATGATTAAAGGTTAAAGAGTGTCTATGGGAGGAATTGACAGCTGACAGGGTTTAAGAGTTTCAGTGTTTGGAAAGGCGCTATCGCGAGCAGGCTCACTCCTACAATTTGGAATGCATTCCCCTGTAGGAGTGAGCCTGCTCGCGATAACGCCAGTGAATTCACAACAGATCAGGAGTATTGAACCTCGATTTCATCGAGCTGATGATCAAAGCTCTTGAGCCGCGCCGTCCAGGTGTACACCAGCACTTCAAAATCGCGGTCGATCACCGCCCCGCCCGCACCGTCAGCCCGCACATCGCAAAAATCCAGCTGATAGCGCTCGCGGGCCATGGCCGTGGCGACATCGGACAGTTCACGGGCATTGTTCAGCCAGTGCCAACCCTCGTCGGCAATCTGCTTGTCGAGTTCCAGACACTGTTTTTTCAGCGCTTCGAGGCTTTTTTCCAAGGGCGTTCCGGTCAGTTCGCCCATGACTTCGGCGAAGGTGCGCCCCGGTTGCCAGTAGCTGCCCCAGAAATACCGGTCGAACACCGTTTCGACCCGGCGCAGGGCGACCTTGGTGTCCCAGATCAGCACCAGCATTTTGCCCTGTTCCAACTGGCGCTTCTTGACCCGCTGAACCTGGACCGATGCCCAGGCCACCACCACGATTGCCATGACCGCGATCAGCGCCACGGCGCTGTCGAGAAAAATCATCGCCTTGTCGATCTGGTGGGCCAGCATGATGCCGTAGAAATAAGTGGCCGACAGCAGCACGAGCGCCGTCAGGACACACCAGAAGCCGAGCGCGTAAGGGTTCTTCATCGTTGGTTTCCCCTAGACCAGCACGAGCAATGAGCATGCAGGGAGCGCTTTGCACGGGGCGCCCCTTCAATACCTCAAAGCATAGCAACGGCCTCAGGGATTGCTGGCGTCAGAAGCGTGCGTTCGTCCGCTTTCCCAGCCACCGCCCAGGGCGAGGAACAAATCGATCTGGCTCATCGCGACCTGGGTGTTGGCCGCGGCCAGCTGCGCGGTGACATCGGTGTAGGTGCGCGTGGCTTGCAGGTCGGCAAGAAACGACTCGCGGCCGGCCTGGAAGAAGCGGTGGGTCTGCTCGGCGGCGAGCTTCGCCGACTGCTCAGCCTCGGCCAGCGCATCGCGACGTTGCAGCAGTGCGCTGTACTGGGCCAGACCGGTCTGGGTCTCGCGGATGGCGTTGAGCACCACGCCGTCAAAATGCGCCAGTGCGCCTTGAGTGTTGGCCTCGGCTTCACGAATGCGCGCGCGGGCGCCGTTGGTCGGGACTTTCCAGCTCAGCGAAGGGCCGAAGCCCCAGCGGTTGGTCGAAGGATCGCCAAGATCATCAATGATGCCGACCGTGCCGATCGTCGCGCCAATGCTGATGTCCGGGTACAGCTCGCCGGTGGCGATACCGATGCCGGCGGTCGCCGCCGCAAGACGGCGTTCGGCCTGACGGATATCCGGGCGACGCTTGAGCAGCGCAGCGCCGTCACCGACGGGCACGAGCTGAGCGATTTTCGGCAGTTCGGCGCAGGTGGCCGTGCCCGCCGGCAATTGCTCGACCGGCTTGGCCAGCAACATCGACAGACGGAACAGCCCGGCCTGACGCGCCGCTTCATAGCGCGGCAGATCGGCGCGCAGGGATTTGAATTGAGTTTGCGAACGGGTGACCTGGGTTTCATCGCCACGCCCGGCGTCACGCAAACGCTGGATCAACGTGGTGCTCTGCGATTGCAGGTCGAGAGAATGCTCGGCAATTTCCCGCTCTTCGTTGGCGGCGCAGACCTGGGTGTAAGCACGAACCACGTCCGCCACCAGCGTGATGCGCGCGGTATCGGCGGCGGCCTGGGTCGCGTCGGCATTGGCTTTTGCCGCTTCGATGCCGCGCTGCAAAGTGCCCCACAGGTCGAACTGATACGAAGCGCTGATGCCGATATCGGCAATGTTGGCCACCGGGACTTTTTCCGGCAAAAGGAACGCCTGACCGGATTCCTGCAAGCGCTGGGCGCCCATCTTCACCCCGCCGCTCCAGCCGCCAGCCGCTTCGGCTTCATCCACCTGAGCGCGTGCCCGCGACAGGTTGGCCGCGGCCACACGCAGGTCGGTGTTGGACGCCATGGCCTGCTGCACCAACTGATCAAGGCGCGGATCTTTATACAGCCGCCACCAGTCCGCCGGCACTGGCGCCGAGACCACCGGTTTGCCGGCGACCGCCAGTTCACCCTGAATATCCTTGCGCTGCACCGCCGCGTCGGCGGGCACCTGATAATCGGGGCCGACCATCTGACACGCCGAGAGCATCACGCCCAAACCGGCGACCAAAAGCGCCCTGCTCATGGCCGGGGCTCCTGCGGTTGGTCATCGATTATCGACACGGTGGCGGTGCGTCCGGCAATCATGCGGAAATCTGCCGGCACTTCATCGAACGCAATACGCACCGGAATCCGCTGCGCCAGGCGCACCCAGCTGAACGCCGGGTTGACGTTGGGCAGCAGGTTGCTGCCGCTGGTGCGGTCGCGGTCCTCGATGCCGGCGACGATGCTCTCGACATGTCCGCGCAGTTTTGCCCGGTCGCCGATCACGCGGATATCCACCGATTGCCCGACGTGAATACCGTCGAGTTTGGTCTCTTCGAAATAGCCGTCGATGTGAAACGAATTGCTGTCGACCACCGACAACACCGGACGCCCGGCGGTGACGAATTCCTGCGGACGCGGCGCGCGGTCGTTGACGTAACCGTCGACCGGGCTGCGGATCACCGAGCGATCGAGGTTGAGCTGTGCACTGTCCACCGCTACCAGCGCTTCGGCCAGCGCCGATTGCGCTCGGGCCACGCGCGACTGGCTTTCTTCCAGTTGCTCCGCTGGCACCAAGTTGCCCAGGCCACGGTTACGCTTGGCTTCACGTTGCGCCTGGGCGAGGGTTTCTTCGCGGTCGGCAACGGCGGCCCTGGCTTGACGCAACGCCAGTTTGAAGCGGTCCTGGTCGATGCTGAACAACACCTGACCACGCTTGATCAACTGGTTGTCCTTCACCTCGACCTGCTGGATCAACCCGGACACGTCCGGCGCAATCTGGATGACGTCGGCGCGAATATGGCCGTCGCGGGTCCACGGCGCGAACATGTAATACATCACCATGCGCCAGACAAGGACAACGGCAAACGTCACGATCAGCAAGGTGAGAACCACGCGACCGATGGTCAAAAACGGTTTTTTCATGTCATCAGGTATCGACTGAGTGAGTCCACGCCGTACAGCAGCACGGCGTAGAGCGCCACGTTGAACAATGCCCGGTGCCAGACCAGACGGTAAAAGTGCAGACGCGTGAGCACGCCATGCACCAGCAGAAACAACACATAGGTGATGCCCATCAGCACCAGCAGGGTCGGCAGGAAGATGCCGCTGATATCCAGATCACCGATCATAGGGGCGCTCCATCGGGCAGCGGTTCTTCGGGCTCGGCGCTGGAGACGAATTCGACGCCGGGCAGCAAGGCCAGACGCAAACCGCTCAAGGCGTGCAACAGGTGCAGACGGGTTTCGTCATCGCCCTGGCCATTCAGCGCACGGCGGGCACGGTCCAGAGTCATCAGCAGACCGCTCGGCGCCGGCAGGCGTTCGCCGGATTTGAGGCAGGCGCGGAAATACTCGCCGACCTCGGCCACCACTTGCTGTAGCAACGCCTTCGGCACGCCAGTGACGCGCGGGGTGTAGGCGAGCAGGTCGAGCATATTCAGGCCGACGCGCACTTCGCGCATCGCGATGCCCGTGTCCTGACCGGTCAGGGCCAGACGCGGCAGGTGCTGCATCAGCCGATCAAGCAATTGCACGCCCAGTTGCCGATGTTCGGCGAGATTGGCCGGCTCGGTCATGCTGACGATGTCTTTCCAGCTGAAACGGGTCAGGCGCTTGGCCGCCAGTTCGGCCCCGAACGGCCGCGCCACCAGCGTCCAGATAAAGGCGAACAACAGCCCCAGCGGCCCGGCGAGGTTGGAATTGGCGAAGGCAAAAAAGTCCGCGTCGTACGCCCCCTGAATGCTGATGAACGACGAGGTGTTAACCAGCGTCAGCAGCATGCCGAGGTAGAAACGCGGCTGCACCGTCAGCGTGCCGATGCAAATGAACGGCACGGAAAACGCCAGCACCAGCATCGGGAAATCGTGTAGGTTGGGCAGAATCAAAAACAGATAAAGGCTGGCGAACAGCACCGACATGCCGGTCCAGAAAAAGAACCGGTAAATCTGCGGTGCCGGGTCGTCCATCGAGGCGAAGAAACTGCACGCCACCGCCGCCAGAATCACCGCGCTGCCGCCATCCGGCCAGCCGAGCAGGATCCACAAGACCGAAGCGACGATGATTGCCAGAATGGTCGAGGTTGCCGAGTACAGCATCAGCCCGCGATCGATGAACGGCGTCAAACGGCCGAGGCGCCAGTGCCGATACACCGCGCGCCAGCTGTCCTGGCGCTCGCACAGAATCGCATCCTGCAAGCTGCGGCAGTCCTGCCACAAGTCGATGAACTCACCGAGGCGGTAAATGGCGTTGGAGAACAACAGTTGCTTGCGATCCTCCAGCGCTGCGGCGTTCGGTTGCAGCGCCTCGAGCTGATCCCTGAGCGCTTTCCAGCGCTCCAGATTGGCATCGGCATGGCTCAGCCATTCCCGGGTCGCGGCGAGCAACGGCTGGAATTTTTCCACCAGTTCCGGCGTGCGACGTTCAAGGGCGTACAGCGAATCCTCGAGCGCATCGATCACCGGCAACAGGTGAATCATCCGCCCGCGCAGTTCCTTGGTGTTGCGCACGGTTTGCGGCCGTGCGCCCTCGTGAGGCAACTGGCCGATCATCAGTTCAAGGCTGTTGAAATTGGCGACCATGGCCATGCGCAGCGCGGTAACTTCTTCCGGCTGAACGTCGCGGCTGAGAAACTTCAGGCTGTAGCTCGTCGCATCGGCGAACCACTTGCTCACCGCATCGTTGAACACCGGCGCCAGGCGCCGCGGCCAGAACATCGCGCCGACCACGGCGGCAACAGCGATGCCAAGGAAAATTTCTTCGGTGCGCGCCTCGGCTACGTCCCACACTGCCAGCGGATTATCGACCACCGGCAGGGCAATCAGCGGCAACGTGTAACCGGCCAGCATCAGCGCGTAGCTGTTGGCGGTGCGCAGGTGCAGGGACATGAACAACAAGATGCCGGTCCACAAGGCGATGACCACCACCAGCACATACGGGCTCTGCACAAACATCGGCACGAACAGCACCGCTGCCGCCGCACCGAGGAACGTACCGGCCGCACGGTAGAGTGCTTTGGAGCTGGTCGGGCCGAGAAACGGGCTGGAGACGATGTACACCGTGGCCATCGCCCAATACGGCCGCGGCATTTGCATAAGCAGGGCGATGTACAGCGCAATCATCGACGCTGCAAAAGTACGGACCCCGTAAAACCAGTCACGGGCCGGCGGCATGCCAGTGAAAAAACCGTTCACGAATTGACCACCACAGGCGAACTCGCCGCCTCAAAAGCCCTGAGTACCCGAAGCGTAGCCTCCAGATCACTGCGCTCGATGCCTTCCAGCACTTCATGGCGCAAGCGCACCAGTTCGGCCTCCACCGCCTGCACCAGCTCGCGGCCGGTATCGGTCAGGCTCAGGCACTTGGCGCGACGATCCTGGGCATCTTCAGTGCGACGGACGTAACCGGCCTGGCACAGCTGATCAAGCAGACGCACCAGCGACGGACTCTCCATGCCAGCCGCCTGCGCCACCTGCACCTGACGCACGCCCTCGCCCAAGCGCCCGATCATCAACAATGGAACGGCGCAGGCTTCGGAAATTCCGTAATTGACCAGCGTGGTCTGGCAGATCTTCCGCCAATGCCGGGCGGCCACCACCATGGCGCTGCTGATGTTCATCTGGAGACTGTCGAGGGGATCGGGCACGGGTAAATGGACACTGTTAGTTTGCTAACTATCAATATCGCATTGAAGCGGAATTTCAGTCAAGTTTTGAAACAAATTGCCCCCGCTAGTCGCCCAACGCCAGCGAAAGCTTTCACCTCTGGTACTTACGCGGTATACACCTTGTCATTACCAATTTCGGGAGCCTGCCATGTCAAAACAAGCCGTTTTCACAATGAAACTCGAGCCGGAACTAAGGGAAGAGTTCATGGCGGAAGCCGAAGCAGCACACCGGCCAGCCTCGCAAATCATGCGAGACATGATGCGTCAGTATGTTCAAACCCAGCGAGAGGCGCGCGAATACGAAGCCTTCCTGCAACGCAAGGTGGAAATCGCTCGTGAATCCATTCGCGTTGGAGACGGCTTGAACAATGATGAAGTAGAAGCAGCGTTCGCTGCCAAGCGCAGGCAGGCAGAAGATCACCTATGAGGATTATATGGACGCCAGCCGCCGCACAGGATCGTGCAGATATTTGGGATTACTTGCAGGCCGCCAACCCAAGGGCGGCCATTGAAATGGACCTGCGCTTCAGCGAAGCGGTACATCGCCTTTACGACAATCCTCTGATTGGCCGTGCCGGCATCATTGCCGGTACGCGTGAGGTGATTCCGCATCCCAGTTACCGTGTTGTCTATCAAACGGAGCGAGATGCCATCTGGATCATGGCGCTGGTTCATACAGCACGGGCTTGGCCTCAGCCAAAGTAATCACCCCACCCGCCCCTTGTGCAACATCACATTCAATTGATCCACAACCACTGCCCAATCCGCATCCTCAAGAATCTCCTCGCGCAAAAACTTCGCCTGTCTTTCCGTCCAGAAAAACGCGTCAGCCAGATGCAATTCCGGCTTGAGCGGGGAATGGCTGGCGATGAACTGGTCGATGCTGATCGGGTCGTCAGCGAGGCCGAGCTGTTTGAACAGGGCCGGGAGGCTGTGCTGCGGATTTTCCATGATCAACTCCTCTGGAATCGGGCCGGCGTTACGCCGTTTGCTGCAGTGGAGTTGATCATAGCTTCGCTGCGGGCTCAGGGCTTGGCGACGTCCGGCGAGCCTGCGGCCAGTTGCGCTGCTGGATAGACCGACTGCCATCCGCCGCCCAGCGCCTTATACAACCCGACCATCGCCAGGGAAACGCCGGTTGAGCTTTCCACCCATTGTTCCTGGGTGGCGAGCAAGGCGCTCTGCACGGTGAGGACGTTGACGAAATCGACCACGCCTTCGACGTATTGCTGTTGCGCGGTGCGCAGGGCGATCTGGTTCTGGCGCACGGCTTCGGCGAGGCTGTCGCGACGGCGCTGACTGGCGTTGTAGGCGGTCAACTGGTCGTCGATTTCATGCCAGGCGCGCAGCACGGTTTGCTGGTAGGCAATGGCCGCTTCCTGTTGCTGGGCTTCGCGCAGTTGCAGCATGCCGCGCAGGCGTCCGCCGTCGAACAACGGCAGGCTGAACTGCGGACCGATGCCAAAGGCGCGCGAGCCCCAGGAACCGAAGTCGCTGAGCTGCATCGCCTGCGAACCGAGGTTGCCGGACAGGGTGATGCGCGGATAAAAATCGCCCTTGGCTACGCCGATGCTGGCGGTGGCGGCGTGCAGGCGCGCTTCGGCCTGGCGGATATCCGGGCGCCGTTCGGCCAGTTGCGAAGGCAGGCCGATGGCGACTTGCAGCGGCGACTGCGGCACCGCCGCGTCTGTGGATAACTCTTTCGCCAAGGCCTGCGGTGGTTCACCCATCAACAGACTGATCGCGTTGATCAGTTGCGCCTGACGCTGCTCAAGTGCCGGCAGGCGTGCCTCGATGGCAGCGACTTGCGCGGCGGCTTCGGCGACGTCGAGATCGGTCGCCACGCCATCGGCCAGACGCAACTGCGAGAGTTTCAGGCTGTGCCGGGCAACGTCGAGGTTCTGCTCGGTGACGGCGCGAGTGTTCTGCACACCACGCAGTTGGATGTAGTTTTGCGCGGTGTCGGCGAGCACCGTCAGCAACACACCGCGACGATCGTTTTCAGCCACTTCGAGATTGGCGTCGGCGGCTTCGGTTTCGCGGCGCACGCGGCCCCAGAAGTCCAGCTCCCAGGCGGCCGAAAAGCCAGCGTCCCACAGGTTGAAAGCGGAATCGCCGTTATGCCCCGACGGATCGTTCAGGCCCTCGCCGCTGTTGCGTTTATGCGCGTAGCTACCGGTAGCGGCGCTGTTCGGATAACGCTCGGCGGTGATCACCTGACGCGCAGCGCGGCTTTGTTGCAGGCGGCTGCTGGCCAGTTGCAGGTCGAGGTTGTTGCTCAGTGCGCGTTGGGTAAGCGCGGAAAGCTGTGGATCGTGGAACGTTTCCCACCAGTGTTCGTTGAGGGGTTCGCTGACGGCCTGGCTGGGGGCCGACCGGGCGGGTTTAGCCCAGTCGGCAGGTTGCGTGGCCTCGGGTTTCTGGAAGTCGGGGCCAACGGTGCAGGCGCTGAGGCTGATTGCAAGCAAGGCACTCAGGGTGAGCTGCTGCCACTGGCGTCTTCGCGAGCAGGCTCGCTCCCACAGGGGGAACGCATTGCAAAATGTGGGAGCGAGCCTGCTCGCGAAGGCATTGGCCGATTCACCACTAATCATCGCTGCGTCACCTCGCGCCCGGACGCCGTTGGACTCGCAGTATCAATGCTTGCCTCCACCGACATCCCTACCCGCAACCGCTCGGCCAGTGGCTGCCCCGGTTCCAGCACGATTTTCACCGGGATGCGCTGCACCACCTTGGTGAAGTTACCGGTGGCGTTGTCCGGTTTCACCGCTGCGAAAGTCACCCCCGTTGCCGGCGCGACGCTCTCGACGCGGCCACTCAAGGCTTCGCCGCCGAGGCTGTCGACACGCACTTGCACGTCTTGCCCCGGCTGCACATCGGTCAATTGGGTTTCCTGAAAATTGGCAACCACATAGGCCTGCTGCAACGGCACCACCGCCAGCAGTTTGCTGCCCGGCGTCACATAGGCACCGACACGCACCGCGCGCTCGCCGACCATGCCGTCTTGCGGTGCGGTAATGCGCGTATAGGACAGGTTGAAACTGGCGATTTCCAGCGCCGCCTGCGCGTGTTTCAAATTGCCTTCGGCGGCGTTGCGTTGGGCGCTGAGTATCTCGACCTGCTTGCGTTCGGCCGCCAGTTTCGCCGTCGCCGTGTCGAGGCGTGCCGAGGCCTGATCAATTCGCGTGCGTGCCTGCTGTGCGTTCTGCACCGTACCGGCGCCAACACCGGCGAGGTGGTTGTAGCGGTTCAGCTCCTGCTGAGCGAAGGCCATTTCTGCCTTGGCCGAGACCACCGAAGCCTGCGCCTGGGCGATCAGCGATGCCTGCCGTTCCAGGGTCGCGTTGGCGTTCTGCAACTGCGCCCGCGCCACCAGGGTTTGCGCATCCGCCGCTTCGGCTGCCGCACGCAAGTCACGGTCATCGATCAGCGCCAGCAACTGCCCGGCCTTCACTTGCTGGTTGTCTTCGACCAGCACCTGCTTGATGAACCCGGCCACGCGCGGCACGACGAGGGTGTAGTCGGCCGAGACAAAGGCGTCATTGGTGGTTTGCTCGGTGCGTTTGCCGAACAGCCCGGGCATTGCCAGGTACACCAGCACGCCGACCGCCAGCGCGGCAGCCACGGCCACCGCGAGTTTTTGTTTGGATTGAGTCGTCATAAAAACCTTCTGTTTCAGTGCAGCAATCAGGTCGGCGCGCGCGGCGGATAAATCCGCGTCGGCAGCCAGAAAATCAGCAGGATCAGCGTCACCGCGACGCCGGCCATGCACACGTAGAGATCGGAAGAAGTCAGCACCACGGCCTGTTCGTGCAGGCGATGGGCAAGGCCCGGATCGCTGTGGTCGGCCAGCGGCGAGTTGCCGAGGCTGTCGACCAGCATCGTCGAATGGAAATGCAGGCGTACGGTGGTCAGCGCTTCGATCACCCCGGTGGCGACCACCGCAGCGAGGCCTTTTACAGTGTTGAACCACGCCGACGCGAAGGGGCCATCCAGCGGCGTGATGCTGCCGGTCGACAGCATCAGCAGCGGTAACACCGCCATCGGCTGACCGAAAATCTGCAGCCACTGCAGAACGTAAAAATCGTCACGGATCCACGCCGACGTCAGGTGCGAACCGCCCAGACAGGACAGCGCCAGCATGCTCAACCCGATCCCGAGCACCCAGCGGCAATCGACCCAGCGCAAGTTACACAGCGCCGCCACCAACGGCAGCGCCAGCAACTGCGGCAACGCGGCGATAAGCATGATCGGCGCGGTTTGCGCCGGGCGATAACCTTGCACCTGAGCCAGATAACTCGACGGAATCAGCACCACCGCGAGCAGCACGACCAGCACCCCGGCCAAGGTGATCAGCGCGAACGACAGATTGCGAATGCCGAGCATCTGCAATTTGAAAAACGGAATCGGCTGCGACCATTCATTGATCATGAAAGCCACCAGCAGCAGCGAACCGGCGCCGAGCAGTCCGCAGATCAGGTTCGATTCGAACCAGTCCAGCCGATTGCCTTGCAACAGGCCAATCACCAGCATGCAGATCGCTGGAAAGCCCAGCAGCAGGCCTTTCCAGTTGAACGACTTTAGCCGCTCCAGCCGCAGCGGATCCTGCGGCAAGCCGTAGGCGACGGCGGCCATGGCGATCAGGCACGGCACGATGATCTGCCAGAAGGTCCATTGCCAGCCGACGTATTCGGTCCACAGACCGGCCAGCGGCGTGCCGAGGCCAGGGCCGAACGTTGCGGTCAGTGCGTAGCCGGCCAGTCCGTACAGTTTGATGTTTGCCGGCAAAAAGCGCAGCGCGACGGTCATCAGCATCGGCGGCAACGCACCGCCGGCCAGACCCTGGAGGATGCGCATCAACAGCAGACTTTCGTAATTCGGGGCGAACGGGCACAACACGCCGAGCGCGGTAAACAGGCCGATGGCGCAGAGCGTGAAGCGGCGCAGCGAAAAGGTCACCGAGCACCACGGCGCAAAGGCCATGGCTGCGACCGATGTGGCGGTGTAGCTCGCGACCAGCCAGGTGCCTTCGTCGTAGCCGATGTGTAGCGCGCCACGGATATCGGCCAGCGCGACTTTGGTGACCATCTCGTTGAGGCCCGAGACCAGCACGGCCAACAGCACGCCGACCAGACCGATGATGATCCGCGCCCCGAACACCGGGGGCGTGGTCGCCGTCGCCGGGCTGGCCGCGGCGAGGGGTGCCGTGACCGTCAGGGATGTCATGAATGAAAACTCCGGGGGGTGAAATACCGGAGCATTTTAGTGGGGCTTGGTGCTGACGAAAATTGACTTATTGGCAGGTTATAAGTGCATCAGACACAACAGTTATCCCCTGTAGGAGTGAGCCTGCTCGCGATAGCGGTGTGTCAGTTTGAAAATCCGTCGGCTGGTGTACCGCTATCGCGAGCAGGCTCACTCCTACAGGGGATTTGTGTGAAATTCGGGATCAGGGTTGTGCCGCCAGCCACGTCTCATCGCAACAGGCCTTGAGCGTTTCGCGCAGCCAGCGGTGGGCCGGATCCTTGTCGAAGCGCGGGTGCCAGGCCTGGGTCAGCATCAGCATCGGCAGCGGGATCGGCAGGTCGAATGAGCGCAGTTTCAGGCCCAGCCGTCGCACGCTGAGCAGCGCTTCCTTGGGCACCGGCAGGATCAGGTCGGAGTCCGGCAAAGCGAACATCGCCGCATGAAAACTTGGCGCAATCACTGCCACCCGCCGCTCCAGCCCCAAAGCATTCAATGCCGTATCAATAGGCCCGCGGGCGATGCCCCGGCGCGACATGCTGATATGCGAGAAACCGGCGTAGCGCTCAGCGGTGATTTCGCCGTCGAGCAACGGGTGATCTTCGCGCACAAGCCCGACGAAGTGGGTGGAGAACAGATTCTGGATTTTCACTTCCGGCGTGACGGGACGGGTATTGCTCACGCTCAGGTCGATCCGTCCTTCGCGCAGTGCCTCGTCGTCGCCATCGCCTTCGGGGACGAAGCGCAGCTCGCAGTGCGGTGCCAGTTGATCAAGGGTGTCGAACAACTTGCCGCCGTAGACACCGATGAAAAAGTCGTTGGCGCGAATGCTGAAACGCCGCCGCAAAGTGCCCAACTCCACGCTGTCAGCCGAACGAAACAGCAACGCCGCCTGCTCGACCACGTCGCGCACTTGTTCGCGCAGTTCCAAAGCTTTGGGAGTCGGCACCAGACCGCGTCCGGCGCGCACCAGAATCGGATCGCCGATGGCCTCGCGGATGCGCGTCAGCGTGCGGCTCATCGCCGCCGGGCTGAGGTTCATCCGCCGCGCCGCACCGACCACACTGCCCTCGTCGAGCAAGGCATCGAGGGCGACCAGCAGGTTCATGTCCGGGAGTTGCATGCTGAGCACTCATGGCTGATCTGGATTGATCCGGGCGCAATGCTAGCAAATATTTCCTATATCGGCGGTGACAGGGCTGACGCCTTCGCGAGCAGGCTCGCTCCCACAGGGGAACGCATTCCAAAAGTGGGAGCGAGCCTGCTCGCGAAGGGGCCGGCCCAGCCGACTAAAACCTCAGCGCTGCATACCCCACCGCTTGACGGTCACTCGCTCCAGCGTATCAAACACCAGATTCTCCACCAGCAAACCAATCAGAATCACCACCGCCAACCCGGCAAACACCTTGTCGGTGTACAGCTCATTGCGATTCTGGAAGATGTACCAGCCCAGCCCGCCCTTGCCACTGGTCGCGCCAAACACCAATTCGGCGGCAATCAACGTGCGCCAGGCAAACGCCCAGCCAATCTTCAGCCCCGCGAGAATCGATGGCAGCGCCGCCGGGATCAGAACGAACAACACCAGCCGCAGCCCCTTGAGTCCGTAGTTGCGCCCGGCCATGCGCAGGGTTTCGGAAACGCCGAGAAAACCGGCATAAGTATTGAGCGCCAGCGCCCACAACACCGAATGCACCAGCACGAAAATCAGGCTGTTCTGCCCCAGACCAAACCACAGCAGGGCCAGCGGCAACAGGGCAATCGCCGGCAACGGATTGAACATCGAGGTCATCGTGCTCAACAGATCGCGTCCCAACTGCGTCGACACCGCCAGGGTGGTCAAGGCAAACGCCAGAACAATGCCGATCAAGTACCCTTTGATCAGCACCACCAGGGATATCCACACCTTGGCCAACAGCTCGCCACTGAGCAGGCCGTCGAACAAGGCGTGGGCGGTTTGCAGAAAGCTCGGCAGCATCAGATCGTTGTTCTGAATCCGCGCGACCGCCTCCCAGACGATCGCCAATACGATCAGGATCAGGCTTTTGCGCAGCCAGCCCTGTTGCCACAACCGCGTGCCGAGCGGTAATTCGCGCTCGACTGGCACTGCAGTCAGCGGCTCGAGCGCGGTTTCGAATTCTTCACGCACGGAGGGTGAATGGCTCATCGGGTAATCCTCTCGGCCGCTCAATAGGCGATGCGAATATCGTTGAAGTCATGGTCACGCTCGGTCTCCGGCGACTGACCTTCATCGAAGAGCAGGCGATGAATTCTGCGCGCCGATTCCTGAAACGCCACGCCGCCGAGGCTGTGCAGATCGTATTGATGGCTGTGCACTTCGGCGCGCACCCGGCCCGGATGCGGCGACAGCAGAAGAATGCGATTACCCACCACCAGTGCTTCTTCAATCGAATGGGTGACGAAGAGCAACGTGAAACGCACTTCCTCCCAGAGCAGCAGCAACTCCTCCTGCATCTTGCGTCGCGTCAGCGCGTCGAGGGCGGCGAAGGGTTCGTCCATCAACAGAATTTTCGGCTGCATCGCCAGCGCCCGCGCGATCGCCACCCGCGCTTTCATGCCGCCGGACAAGGTATGCGGGTAGGCGTCGGCGAACGCCGCCAGGCCGACCTTTTCCAGATAGTGCAGCGCACGGTGTTCCGCGTCTTTTTTGTTCAAGGTGCGCGAGGCGAGCAACGGAAACATCACGTTCTGCTTCACGGTTTTCCACGGCGGCAATTGGTCGAATTCCTGGAACACCACAATCCGGTCCGGCCCCGGCGCATCGACGCGCTGGCCTTGCAGGCGGATTTCGCCTTCGCAGGGCTGGATGAACCCGGCGACCGCTTTGAGCAATGTGGACTTGCCGCAACCGGACGGGCCGAGCAACACATAGCGGTCGGCCGGATCGATTTCAAAGCTGACTTGGTGGGTGGCGCGAACCACGCGTTGCGGCGTGCGGTATTCGAGGCTGACGCGATCGACCGCCAGCAACGCGTCACTGCGGGCAATCGGGTTGCTGGCCGCGTGGCCTGGCAAGGGAGCGTTCATGGTTCAACAATCTCCGGCAAATCAGAAAGGCGCATCGCCCTGGATGGTCGTGCGATACAGCTTGCGGCGCAGGTGCGCCGGGCAGCCGGCGGCCAGGTGGATCAGCGAACGGTTGTCCCAGAACACCAGATCATGCGGCTGCCACTGATGGCGGTAGATGTTTTGCGGCAGCACGCTGTGGGCGTACAGCTCGGCCAGCAATTGACGGCTCTCGTCGTCCGGCAGGCCGACGATGCGCGTGGTGAAGCCTTCGCTGACGAACAAGGCCTTGCGGCCGTTTTCCGGATGGGTACGCACCACCGGGTGCACGACTTCGGCGACCTGCGCCAGTTGCTCCGGCGTCAGGGTCGGCCGCCAGTTACCTTCGAATTTGGTTTCGCTGTAGCGCGCGGTATAGGAATGCGCGGCGAAGCGTCCATCGACCGCATTGCGCAAGGCTGATGGCAGGTCGTCCCAGGCTTTGTGCATGTCGGCAAACAGCGTGTCGCCGCCCTCGACGGGCAGCTCCTGCGCGTGCAGCATCGAGCCAAGGCTCGGCAGTTCTTTGTAAGAAAGATCGGAATGCCAGAACTTGCCGGCGTCACCGAGACCGATGTTCTGGCCGTTTTCGATGATATTGGAAACGATGAGGATTTCCGGGTGATCCGCCAGCAGGAATTGCTTGAGCACATGGATCTGCAACACGCCGAAGCGGCGGCTGAAGTCGATTTGCTGTTGTGGGGCGATCTGCTGATCGCGGAAAACCACGACATGGTGATCCAGGTGCGCGCGGTGAATGCGCGCAAAATCCTGATCGTTGACTGGCCGACTCAGCTCCAGACCAACAATTTCGGCGCCAACGGCACCGCTGAATGGACGAATTTCAAAGCTTTGTGGCGCGGCGGTCGCGGCGCTCGGGGTGGCAGTAGCTGCGGACATCAATCATCTCCCACGCACGGCGCGCTCACGGGCGCGCACGTCGATCAGACACTCACGCTCGATTGCGTGTCGGTTCAGGTCGTGCGGCGCGCCGATTGGTCGGCAGGTACGCAGAAGGGTGACTTTATAGCTATAAGAATTGGAAATTAAATACCGTTAATGAATAACGATATGGCGAATGGTGAGGAATGGAATTGGGAGTCGAGTGACGTTTTGTGTCACTAATTGGCCGGAGGTGGCGATTTCACCGACGCCTTCGCGAGCAAGCTCGCTCCCACATTGGATCTTTACCGAACACAAAATTTTCGGTCACAGGAGATCACCTGTGGGAGCGAGCTTGCTCGCGAAGAGGCCGTCAGGAGCACCGAGGATCTAGCGCTCGTGCAACGCCTCTGCCCGAGCCCGAATGATCGGCTTGAGCAAATAGCTCAACACCGATTTCTTGCCGGTAATGATATCCACCGAAGCGACCATCCCCGGAATGATCAGCAAGGGCTTCTCATCCGTGCCCAAATGGCTGCGCTCAGTGCGCACCTTGATCACGTAGTAAGTGGTTTTCTTGTCTTCGTCAGTGATGGTGTCGGCGCCGATCTGCTCCAGCTGCGCCTTCAGCCCGCCATAAATGGTGTAGTCATACGCGGTGAATTTGACGATCGCTTCCTGCCCCGGATGCAGGAAGGCGATGTCCTGCGGGCGGATCTTGGCTTCGACCAGCAGGGTGTCGTCCAGCGGCACGATTTCGACCATGTCACTGCCCGGCTGGATCACGCCGCCAATGGTGTTGACCAACAATTTATTGACGATGCCGCGCACCGGCGAGGTGACCAGCGTACGGCTGACGCGGTCTTCCAGGGCTTTGCCGGTGGCTTGAGCCTTATTCAGATCGGTGCGCGCTTCGTTGAGCTGGGTCAGCGCTTCGCTACGGAATTTGCCCCGGGTCTCGTCGATTTTGCGCTGCACTTCCTTGATCGCCGATTCGGCGCGCGGAATCGCCAGGGTTGTGGCATCGAGCTGACCCCGGGTTTCCACTTCGGCACGCTTGAGGCGCAACACTTCCACCGGAGACACCGCGCCCTGCGCCACCAGCGGCTCGGACATGTTGATTTCCTGGCGCTGCAAGCCGAGCTGCTGACGGTACTGCGCCTGCTTGGAGCTGAACTCACGCAGCTCTTGCTGACGCTGGATCAACTGCTCCTGCAGGCCGCCGATCTCGTCATGCAATTGCTGGCGACGGCTGATGTACAGGGACTCTTCGCTTTTCGCTTGACCCGGCACGGCCTTGAGCACGTCTTCGGGGAAGTTCAGTGGGCGGTCGTCGACTTCGGCGCTCAGACGCTCGACCCGCAACAGCATCGACAGGCGATCGGCCTCGGTTTCGCCAACATTGGAGGCAAAACGCGTGTCGTCGAGGCGAATCAGCGGCGCGCCGGCCTCGACGATCTGGCCTTCCTTGACGAACAGTTCGGAGACAATCCCGCCCTCAAGGTTCTGGATTTTCTGAATTTTCGACGACGGAATCGCTTTGCCGTCGCCCTTGGTCACTTCATCGATCACGGCGAAGTTGGCCCAAAGCATGAGGAACACAAAGAAGCCGATAATCGCCCAGATGGTCAGGCGCACAACGCGCGGGGCGTCTTCGATCAGCGCCTTGTTGACCTCCGGCAGCGGCTGACCCTGCAGCGAGGCAGAGCCTTTGAAGTAACGACGGATCGACTCCTTGACACCGGACTTAAGCAACACTGATCTGCCCCTTCTTCAACGCTTCCATCACCGCGGCTTTCGGGCCGTCGGCGAGAATCTGCCCGCGGTCGATCACCAACAGGCGATCGACCAGCGACAACAGCGATGCACGGTGCGTGACCAGCACCACGGTTTTGTTTTCGATCACCGCCGCGAGGCGTTGCTTGAGGCGTTCTTCGCCGGTGTTGTCCATCGCACTGGTCGGCTCGTCCATCAGCAGAATCGGCGGATTGAGCAGCAGCGCCCGCGCCAGTGCGACGTTCTGCCGTTGGCCGCCGGAGAGGTTCTGCCCACGCTCGCCAACTTGCAGCTCGTAACCTTGCGGGTGCAGGCGGGCGAATTCGTGGACGCCGGCCAGCTCGGCAGCTTGCAGGACTAATTCGTCTTCTACATAACGCGCGCCGGAAACCAGGTTGTCACGCAACGTGCCGGACAGCAGGTGGATGTCCTGTGGCACGTAGCCGATGTTGTAGCGCAGTTCGCTGACGTCGATCTGACGGATGTCCACGCCATCGACCAGCAACGCGCCGTCGTCCGGCTGATACAGGCCGACCAGCAGTTTGGCCAGAGAGCTTTTGCCAGAGCCGCTGCGGCCGATGATGCCGATTTTCTCGCCGGGACGGATCACCAGGTTGATGTTCTTCAGCGCAGGGTTCTGCTGGTCCGGGTAGGTGAAATTGAGCTGGCGACACTCGATCGCGCCTTGCAGCACCTTGCGGCTCAACGGGCGCTCCTCGAAATTGCGCTCCTGTGGCAGCTCCATCATCTGGTCGACCGAGGTCATGGTCACCCGCGCCTGTTGATAGCGAGTGAGCAGACCGGACAGCGAGGCCAGCGGGCTAAGGGCGCGGCCACTGAGCATGTAGCAGGCGATCAGCCCGCCCATGCTCAGGTTGCCGGCGATGATCTGGTACACGCCGAAGACGATCATGATCACCCCGGCCAGTTGCTGGATCAGCAGAGTGATGTTCATCGCCAGACCGGAGAGCATTTTCACCCGCAGCTCGAGACGGCTGAGGGTGCCGATGGTCTGCTCCCACTGATACTGGCGTTCGCTTTCGGCGTTGTTGACCTTGACCGCGTCGAGGCCGGCCAGGGTTTCGATCAGGCTTGACTGGCGCTCGGCACCGAGGGCCATGGTGCGCTCCATGGTTGCCACCAGCGGCTTCTGCAACGCGTAGCCGATCAGCAGCGCAATCGGGAACGCCAGCACCGGAATCCACACCAGATGCCCGCCGAGAATCGCGATGACGATGAAAATCAGAAGGGTGAACGGCAGGTCGATCAGGCTGGTCAGGGTCAGCGAGGCGAGGAAGTCGCGCAGACTCTGAAACTCATGAATGTTCTGCGCAAAACTGCCGACCCGCGCCGGGCGGTACTTCATCGCCATGCCGACGATGCGCTCGAACAGCGTGGCGGAGATGATCAAATCGGTTTTCTTGCCCGCCAGATCCAGACACAGGCTGCGCAGGCTTTTCAGGATCAGGTCGAAGATGTAGGCGCCAGTGATGCCCAGCGCCAATACCCACAGGGTCGCCTCAGCCTGGTTCGGCACCACGCGGTCATAGACGTTCATCACGAACAGCGGCGCGGCCATGGCGATAATGTTGATCAGGAAACTGGCGGCGATCGCATCGGCGTACAGCCAGCGCGAACGCTTGAGGGTGTCGCGAAACCACGAGCGCGCGCGCGGAATCAGCGTGCCGTGGTTGACGTCGAATTTATGCTGCGGCTGGGCGAAGAACACTTTGCCGATGTAATCGTCAGTCAGCAGTTCGCGGCTGACCACCGATTCGCCGCCATCGCTTTCACTGAGCAGCACCCGCGCTTCGTTTTCGCCCTGCCAGCCGAGCAGGACGGCGCTACGGCCATCCTTGAGCAGCAACAGCGCGGGCATGGCAATCGCCGGAATGTCTTCGAGCTTGCGCTGCAACACCCGACCTTGCAGGCCGGCGCGAGCCGCCGCACGCGGCAGCAACTCGACGCTCAGGCGCTGTTTGGGCAGCGGCAGGCCGGTGGTCAGCATCGCCGCGCTGGCGGGTTTCTGGTGGAGCATGCAAAGGGCGAGCAGACCGTCCAGTAACGGATCGTCGTGCAACGCGCGCGGATCATGACTGAGATGAACTCGACTGACTTCTGATTCCACGCTCGACACTCTTTGACAGTTGAAAGGGATAACTCAATTCATCCCAGGCAGCTGGACCTTGGGCTTCACGTCGTTGTGCACAACGGATGCCAACGGCGCGACCACTCCCTGGCTTCTGAGCAACTCGCCCATGGTCGCCTTGATTCGGTACTGAGTAAATAACTGAATATTCTTGATTTCCGCCAGACGCCGCGAGGCGGTGAACAGCTCGTTTTCGCTGTCGAGCAAGTCGAGCAGGGTCCGCTCACCGAGGCTGAATTGACGCTGGTACGCGGTGCGCACCGAGGTGCTGTGATCGACGTATTGCTGGGCGATCGGCACTTGCGCGTTGGCGTTGTTCAAGGCGTTCCAGGCCAGGCCCAGCTCTTCGTTCAACTGCCGCAAGGCGTTGTTGCGGATGTCCAGCGCCTGGTTGGCCAGGTACGACTTGGATTCCAGGTCGGCCTTGTTGCTGCCGCCCGAATAGAGGTTGAAGCGCATGCGCAGCATGGCCTGCCATTCGTTGTTGTGGCCGTTCTGGCCGTCGAGATCGTTGTCGGCGGTGCGCCCCAGTTCGGCATCGAAACGTGGGTAGAAGGTCGACTTGGCGGTGGCGTACTGCTTTTCGGCCGCGGCGATATCCGACTCTGCCGAACGCAGGATCGGGCTGTTTTCCAGCATCTGCGCGCGAGCTTCGTTGAGGTTGGCCGGCATCATCGCCATGAACGGCGCCGGGCGTTCCAGCTGATCGGGCATCTGGCCGACGGCGCTGAGGAAGTTGGTTTCGGCATCGGCGAGGTTGGTCTGCTCGGTGATCAGGTTGTTGCGGGCCTGGGCCATCCGCGCTTCAGCCTGGTCGAGGTCGGCACCGCTGCCGACGCCGCGCTGGGTGCGCAACTGGATCTGATCGTAGATGCGCTGGTGACTTTTTAGGTTTTCCTCCGCCAGTCGGACGAATTCGCGGCGGGTCAGCACGTCCAGATACACCTGGGCGACGGTCAGTGCGGTGCGCTCGGAGGTGCCGAGCAAGGAATAGGCACGGGAGCTGACGTTGGCTTGTTGACGCGCAACCTCGTTGGACGTCGCAAAACCGTCAAAAACCATTTGCGAGAGACGTAAACTTGACTCGCTGCGGTTCAACGTCTCCCAGTGATTGCCGCCACCGTTGGCCCGCGTGGTCACGCTGTCGGTGCCCTCACGGCCATAACCGCCCAGCAGATCGACCTTGGGCAGGTATCCCCCCTTCGCAGCCTTTAACTGATAATCCGCCGCCAATCGACTGTTGACCCCCGCCTGAACCTCCGGATGGACATCCAGAGCCTGTTGCATGGCTTCTGGTAAGGATTGTGCTTGTACAAAAGAGGCGGCGAGAGCGAAGGGAGCGGCGAGGAGCAAAAGCGAACGCATGGTTGGAATTTCCCGGAACTTCTTGTCTTGAATCACAGCAGAACGTGGCGCTGCGTCGGATGATGGCAACCCGGAATGACCGTATGTCGGAAAGTTCAAAACAGGAACTGGATCACACGCTGAAGGACAGGTCGCCGCGGAAATATCAATGTGACATTACTGGGACGATTGTTTAGGATGGCTCCCAGAAGGTCAATAGTTTGGCATAAAGTTAATCGCGAAAAACTATAGCCAAAATATTGACGAAACAAAGCGTCAACTTGTTATCGAATTTTTTAAAAGTACGTCCAGACTGAAGTGGCGCGATGGCCCGTCAGGTCCATGGAAGTCAACTGAATGTGGCACCCCGGAGAGTCTTCAATGAGCAGTGTTGTTGCCGTCGTCAAAAGCATTGTCGGTCAGGTTTTCGTGGTGTCCCCAGAGGGCGTGCGTCGGGTACTCGTTGAAGGCGATCGCCTGTATGTCGGCGACCAGATCGATACCGGTCTGTCCGGCGCCGTGTCGCTGGAACTGGCCGATGGCCGCACTCTGGATCTGGGTCGAGACACCCAGTGGAGCGCCAACGCACCCGACTCCAGCACCGACCTGGCCGAAGCCACCGCGCAGGCAGCGCCGTCGGTAGAAGAACTGCAGCAAGCCATCGCCGCCGGTGTCGACCCGACCACCGCCCTTGAGTCCACCGCCGCCGGCCCGAGCGCCGCCGGCACAGGTGGCGCGGCGGGCGGCGGTCACAGCTTCGTGATGCTCGACGCCACCGCTGGCCGTGTCGATCCGACCATTGGCTTCCCGACAGCGGGGATCAACGCTGCCGGGCAGGTCGCGCAGAACACCACGGGCGGCCAGACCACCGACACCACCGCCAATGCACTGCGAGACTCGACCCTGAGCCTCAGCGCCACGCCGACCATCACCGAAGCCGGCGGCGTGCTGGTGTACACCGCAACCCTGACCCAGGCGCCACTCACCGACCTGACCATCACTTTGTCCAACGGCGCAGTGATCGTCATCCCGGCTGGCTCGACCACCGGCACCGTCAACGTGCCGCTGGCGCCGAACGACACGGTGTACAACGACCCGACACAGATCGACGTGACCGTCACCGGCACCACCGGCGGCAACGGCATCACGGTGACCCCGCCGACCACTCCGGCGACGACGCAAGTCACCGACACCGTCGACACCACCACCGTCACCCTGACGACTGCCCCGAGCGTCACGGAAGGTGGGCAGATTACCTACACCGCGACCCTGACCGATCCGGCGCAAACTCCGGTTACCGTTACTCTGTCGAATGGCTCGACCATCACCATCGCTGCGGGCCAGACGACTGGCACCGTCAATGTGCCGACAGCCGCCAATGACGTGTACAACAATGGCAGCACCGTCAGCACCACCATCACTGGCGCTACAGGCGGCAATTTCGAAAACCTGGTGCCGAACCCGACGCCAGCTGTGACCACCATCACCGATTCGGTGGATAACACCGGCCTGACTTTGACGGCGACCAACAACATCGTTGAAGGCGGCCAAATCACTTACACCGCGACCCTGACCAACCCGGCGCAAACTCCGGTAACCGTCACCCTGTCGAATGGCTCGACCATCACCATCGCTGCCGGCCAGACGACTGGCACCGTCAATGTGCCGACTGCGGCCAATGACGTTTACAACAATGGCAGTACCGTCAGCACCACCATCACTGGCGCTACCGGTGGCAACTTCGAAAACCTGGTGCCAAGCAACACGCCTGCGGTCACCACGATCACCGATTCGGTGGATAACACCGGCCTGACGTTGACCGCGACCAACAACATTGTTGAAGGCGGCCAGATCACTTACACCGCGACGCTGACCAACCCGGCGCAAACCCCGGTAACCGTCACTCTGTCGAATGGCTCGACCATCACCATCGCTGCCGGCCAGACGACTGGCACCGTCAACGTGCCGACTGCGGCCAATGACGTTTACAACAATGGCAGTACCGTCAGCACCACCATCACTGGCGCTACCGGTGGCAA
>NZ_JABWQQ010000060.1:0-530 GCF_014268555.1 Pseudomonas sp. SWRI111
CCCGTGGCCTATCAGCAAGACTCCGGCATGGTCGCCAATAACCCGGTGATCAAGCGCTTCGACCTGCGCCTGGAAACCCGCACCAGCCGCACCACCCGCCGCGACTACGACTTCGAAAAACCGCGCCTGACCCTGGAAAGCGAAAACCGTGGCGACGCCTTGCCCGACCTCGAAGACTACGATTACCCGGGCCGCTTCATCGACCGCGAGCGCGGCAAGCACCTGGCCAAACGCGCCCTCGAACGCCACCGCAGCGACTTCCAGCTCGCCGAAGGCAAGAGCGATCAGCCATTACTGGTCAGCGGCCACTTCCTCGCTCTGACCGAGCACCCGAAAGCCAAATGGAACGACCTCTGGCTGCTCACCGAAGTGCTGCACGAAGGCAAGCAACCGCAGGTGCTTGAAGAGTCCGTCACCAGCGACACCACCGCGCTGAAAGACGATTTCCACCAGGGCTACCGCAACCGCTTTCAGGCCACGCCATGGGACGTGCCCAACCGCCCGCCCCTGCGCCACCCGAAACCACGCAT
>NZ_JABWQQ010000061.1:0-522 GCF_014268555.1 Pseudomonas sp. SWRI111
CCGCCTGAAATTTGCTGCCATCGATGGCCACCAGCTCGCCGGCAATCAGACCAGCCTGTCGGCAAAATCGAACAAAGGCTCGGCAGGTCGCGGTAAACGCAGCACTGTTGTCGCGGCGAAAATCAGCAATGGTTTTGAAGTCAGGCGCTAGTCGGCCCAACAGCCACATGACCTCGACGTTGCGCTGGCACTCAGCCTCAAGTCGCCGTGAGGAGCGAATGCGCTGGAAATAGCCGTACATATAGAGCTTGAGCAAATCGGCGGGATCGTATGAAGGACGTCCGGTGGCCTTGGGTCTGGCTTTATCGAAACCCAACTGCTCAAAGTCCAGAAGAGAAATGTAGGCCTCGATTACCCGCACCAGATGGTCATCGGGAATGAGTTCATCCAGCGAGAGCGGAAACAGCGCGCTCTGGGAGCGGTTTTCACCCTGGATATAGCGCATAAGAAAAATGCCCGTATCTTGCGATACGGGCATTTTCTTTAACCGGCCAGCAGAATGCTAGGTTTTCACACAGTCTG
>NZ_JABWQQ010000062.1:0-518 GCF_014268555.1 Pseudomonas sp. SWRI111
ATCACCATCAAAGCTGGCGAAACCAGCGGTAATGTCACCGTTCCAGCACCAACCGATGACGTCTACAAAGACGCCGGCTCAGTGCAGGCAACGATTACCAGCGCCACCGGTGGAAATTTCGAGAACCTTGTTCCGAGCACCACACCAGCAATCACTCAAGTCACCGACACCATCGATACCTCGACGGTCAAATTGACCGCTGATACTTCGGTGACTGAAGGCGGCACCGTGACCTACACCGCCACGGTTGGCGCTCCAGTTACCGGCTCGCCGGTTGTCGTGACTCTGGCCAATGGTCAGAACATCACCATCGAAGTCGGCAAAACCACCGGCAGCGTGACCTTCACCGCACCGAATGACGCGTTGACCGGTCAGGCTTCGCTGAGCAACTCGATCACCAACGTGACCGGTGGCAATTTCGAGAACCTCGTCGCCGACAAAACCCCGGTCAGCACCACCGTGACCGACACCGTCGACACCACCAACCTGTCGCTGTCCGCGACCGGTTCCGTGGCCGA
>NZ_JABWQQ010000063.1:0-431 GCF_014268555.1 Pseudomonas sp. SWRI111
ATCCGTTACCAGTGAAAGTAACGTTCAGTCTATCTTTCTATCACATACCCAAATTTTTAAAGAACGATCTAATCAAAAGACTAGAAATCAATATTCACGCTGAATATTCATTTCTAAACTCTCAAACTTCGAAGCAGTTTATGGTGGAGCCAAGCGGGATCGAACCGCTGACCTCCTGCGTGCAAGGCAGGCGCTCTCCCAGCTGAGCTATGGCCCCATAACAAAATTGGTGGGTCTGGGCAGATTCGAACTGCCGACCTCACCCTTATCAGGGGTGCGCTCTAACCAACTGAGCTACAGACCCAATTTCGAGCTTGTAACTGTTAGCTCAGAGCTATCAGCTTGGAGCTTAAAGCTGCTTCTATCGTCTTCTTCAATGAATCAAGCAATTCGTGTGGGAGCTCATGGAGCAGCTGATGTCGTCGATTAAG
>NZ_JABWQQ010000064.1:0-431 GCF_014268555.1 Pseudomonas sp. SWRI111
GAGTACCGCAACGGTTTTCTCTACAAGCGTTGCCGTGGCGAGGCGGTGTGGATCTATCGGCGCAATGCCGAGGGCGCAGTCACCGAAGCGGTCGATCCCGACGGTCAGGTCACCCATTACTACTACAACCTGCGCGGCCAGTTGCTGTCGCTGCGTTACCCGGACAGCAGCCGCCATCGCTGGGTGTGGAACGAACTCGGCCAGCTTATCGAGGAAACCCTGCCTGACGGTGGCGTGCGGCGCTTTTCCTACGATGCGCTGGGGCGAAGGACCACCACGCAGGACGAGTTTGGCGTCATCAGCCGTCAGCAGTGGGACGCCGCCGGCCGCCTGATCCTGACGACTTCTCCTACAGGCGCCAGTCGCGCCTACAGCTACGGTGCCTACGGTCAGGTCACCGCCGAACGCGACGAACTCGGACGCATCACCCG
>NZ_JABWQQ010000065.1:0-422 GCF_014268555.1 Pseudomonas sp. SWRI111
CCCTTTATAGTGCTGCAATTTACTTTAAAGAAAGGCTGTTTTCGTAAAGTTTGTTGCTATTACCCGCAACCGGAATACACTTCGCTTTCCGTGGGGCTCGCGCTTAAGCCTCCTCAGCTTCGCCTCCGGGGTCTCAGACTGTCTCGCAATCCCCGTGGCGACTACGTGTATTCCGGCTGCTCCATTACTTCAACTAACTCTTTTCTCCTATTGAAAAAACAATAATCTTTTAGAAAACAGCCTTTCTTTTTAATGCTAGCTCAAAAACCATTAATATAGGGATTATGATCCATTTCGTGTTCAATTGTTGTTTTTCTCCCATGACCTGAGAGCACAATTGTCTCTTCTGGCAAATTCAATAACTTCTCGTGAATACTATTTAGTAAAGTTCGTTGATTTCCACCAATTAAATCAGTCCTACC
>NZ_JABWQQ010000066.1:0-412 GCF_014268555.1 Pseudomonas sp. SWRI111
TCAAGGCAACCCACAAAACCCATTGTAGGAGCGAGCCTGCTCGCGAAAGCGGAGTGTCAGTCACCAATGAACTGCCTGACCTGCCGCCTTCGTGAGCAAGCCCACTCCCACAGGGTTTCGCGGCATGACCAGGATTCAAGGCAACCCACAAAACCCATTGTAGGAGCGAGCCTGCTCGCGAAAGCGTTCTGTCAGATACAAATGAACTGCCTGACCTGCCGCCTTCGTGAGCAAGCCCACTCCCACAGGGTTTCGCGGCATGACCAGGATTCAAGGCAACCCACAAAACCCATTGTAGGAGCGAGCCTGCTCGCGAAAGCGTTCTGTCAGATACAAATGAACTGCCTGACCTGCCGCCTTCGTGAGCAAGCCCACTCCCACAGGGTTTCGCGGCATGACCAGGATTCAAGGC
>NZ_JABWQQ010000067.1:0-380 GCF_014268555.1 Pseudomonas sp. SWRI111
GATTTACACTATTTTCATTAGAATTTGGCCAATAAATAATATTAGATACAGCATCTACTCTAAAGCCATCTACATGAAAATATTCCATCCAAAAAATAGCGTTAGAAATAAGAAAGCTTTGCACTTCCTTTTTTCCTAAATCAAAATTTGCAGTTCCCCAAACATAATTCTCTCGATCTACTGGATTCACATAATCAAATTGACTCGTTCCGTCAAATTGATATAATCCGTGAGCATCCTTACAAAAATGTCCTGGAACCCAGTCAAAAATTACCCCAAGCCCATGCTGATGACATTGATCGATAAAATACATTAAATCCTTAGGTTCTCCAAATCTGCTTGTTGCAGAATAATAGCCCGTTCCTTGGTATCCCCAAGAT
>NZ_JABWQQ010000068.1:0-374 GCF_014268555.1 Pseudomonas sp. SWRI111
CTTTGTTCGATTTTGCCGACAGGCTGGTCTGATTGCCGGCGAGCTGGTGGCCATCGATGGCAGCAAATTTCAGGCGGTGGCTGCTAGCCGCAAACACCTGACACCAAAAAAACTCCAGCACCGCGAAGCGGCGCTCGACAAGAAAATTGCGCGCTACCTGGCGCAGCTCGATGAAGCGGATCGTGACGAAGAAGGCGAGTCGATCGACCGTTCAGCAGTGCAGGCAGCGCTGGCGGAGTTGCAGGTAAAAAAGGCCAATAACCAGACCTGCCAAGTGCTGATGCAAGCTCAAGGCCTGGTTCAGCACGTTGTGGGCGAGCCCGATGCGCGAAAAATGCGAACAGCGTCCGGACCGCTCGTGGCCTACAACATTC
>NZ_JABWQQ010000069.1:0-368 GCF_014268555.1 Pseudomonas sp. SWRI111
CAATTAGATCTTTTATTTTTAAATAAGAATAATGTGGTTATAGGCAGACAAAATATTGTTAAAGGGACTAGAACACTCAATAAAGACTTGGTTCATTTGGCATTTCGACAAGCAATTAAAAGAAACGCTTCAAAAATAATAGTCTGTAGTAATGAACCTGCAGGTTATGCAGTTTTAAAAGATGAAGACTATTCTTTATTCGACTATTTTTTATCTATATCCAATCTAATGAATGTTGAGGTACTTGATCATATTATTTTGGGTAAAAAAATGTGCGTTTCTATTGCAGAAGAGATTACGAATAAGTCCAAAGGAGAATTAGCATGAAAAACCAATGTAACCTAATAGGCCGATTGAGTAGAGATCCT